>JAHEEC010000028.1:21269-42844 GCA_024640885.1 Bacteroidota bacterium
GGTGATGTGCTCTGGGAGCTTGCCATGGCCGGTTTTTATAATATTCCGTCCGGTGTGGTTGATGGCGACCTGCTTATCATCGGGAATGCAGGATTCAGGGATACTCCCTCCACCCTGTTTGCAGTGAAAGCCGGGGCAGAAGGGGATATCACACCGGCTGACGGAGAGAGCACCGGCCAATGGGTGGCCTGGTCCAGCCTGGATGCGCCCACGGCAAATCCTTCCCCGCTCATCTATAACGGGTTGCTCTATGTACTCGGTAGCAGGGGAGGGGAACTCAGCTGTTACGAAGTGGCCACGGGAGATTTTATTTACAAGGAGAAGGTAGAGAATGTGGGGGCCTGCTGGGCCTCACCCTGGGCAAACAACGAGAAGATCTTTTTCTACGACGAAAAGGGTGTGACCAGCGTGGTCAAAGCCGGGAAAACATTTGAAATGCTTCACCAGAATAGCCTGGAGGATAAATTCTGGGCCTCGGTGGCCGCATCAAAGGATGCCTGGCTCATCAAAGGCGTGGAGAAACTCTATTGCATCGGCAACTGAAATTTTTCGAGAAGGATCAGCCGGGGCTAAAGGTTTTCCGGGTTATAGGCCACTGAAGCCTTCCCCGAGGTGCAGAAGAGGGCATCCCCCGCGAAGGATTGGTAGGGTTTGGGATCGCAGCTCCCGTCAAGGATCTCGCTTACACATGCGATCTGATCCAGGATAAAAGCTGAGGCGATGGGGGGACCGTGCCCGGGAAGCAGGGTGTCGAACCCTGCCAGCATCGCCGCCTGTTTTTCAAGGGTCTGGAGGTATGTTGAAAGGGGCAGGCAGCCATCAAGAAATAGCCATACCAGTGTATTGTTGTTATCCCCCGAGAAGAGCAATTTATTTTCCCTGTCGAGCAGGCAGATCCCACCCGGGGTATGTCCCGGGGTTTCGATTACCTCGATCATCCGGTTCCCCAGGTGAAAGAAATGGCCTTCGGAAACAGGCACCAACTTTGTTTCGTGGATCGGTCCGGCGTATTTCTCCCCCTCTGCGGGAGTGGCTCCCTGTGCCATGGTATTTCCCATTTGTTCACGGCTTTCATCACCCATGAAGTTTCTTGCGGCCTCCGCATCGGCTTTATGGATATAGACTTTTTCGAACTGGTAATTGGCACCCACATGGTCGGGATGGCCGTGGGTGTTCACTACGATCAGGGGTTTCTCCGTGATCTTCCGGACAGTGGAAACCAGGTCTGCCGCCCCGATGCCGGTGTCGATGATCAGGGCAGAATCGCTGCCCTCCACCAGGTATATATTGGCCGTCCCGTGGTCGTTGATCTGCCATACCTTCTCTGCCACCCGGGTGACCCCGAACCACTGTGCATTGATACTTCCAGGCTGCAACAGCACCATTGCAGGAATCCATAATAACTTCAACAGGTTTTTCATGTCAATAATTTTATTTTCCGGTATGAATCATTGGGGTTAATCAGGAATGGTGTTGCGGGCTTCCCGGTCCGGGTCGTTCTGTACTTCGGGAATATCATTCAGTACCATGGTCTCTCCATTTTCCAGGGTATACCTGGGCCAGTCAGGCAATCCCCCGCCATTGGGATCACCTGTGCGCATGAATTGCAACAGGGCGCCGGACATCCTGTCCGACAGTTTCCTGGGACGTTCTCCTCCTCCCGTATGGGTCCACATCAGATCGGTATTGTAATACCAGAAGCAAATATCCAGGCAATGAAATGCCCTCATGCGGTTGTTGAACAGGGGAGGTTCCCATCCGAACCAGGCCACATAGACCGGTGCATCCTGGTTTGCTTTGGCATTGGCCGTGCTGATCACTCCCTTGCGACTGCTGCTGATCATGATCATGATCTCCACCGGCCTGGCCAATGGGAATGCCTTTGCATAGGCATCGTAAACCTCGCCTGCACTGTCTCCAAGCCCCCCGCGAAAGCCGGCGCGCCTGCTCAACATTGCTTTCGCGCTGTCAGCGCTGATTTCTTCGAGTTCCGGATTATTCCGTGCAGCGGACCATTCATGGAACGTGCTGCTGATCAGCATGGGTACATTGGAGGAGAGTCCTGCCGGGTCAGAAAAGAAGGTCCCTTTGGGGAGGTGAACGCCATCGGCTACCGGGCTGAAACTGCCCCTCATCATTCCGCTGCCCCCCTGTTCCTCGGCCAGGCTTCTGGCAGCCTGGTTTGCCAGCAGGATATAATCTTTCCAGGGCATTTCCTGGAGTTTCCCGATCTCCGAAGGTTTTAACCCGGCTTCTTTCAGGATCTGCCTGCCCAGAAGCTGAGAATAATCCTGGTCGGCTGCATTGATGGTGGAGCCGCTCAATGGCACGGCCCTGTGGATCAATCCTTCGGCTTCGGGCATTGCCAGCAAAACGCAAACCTTTGCGCCACCCCCCGATTGTCCCATGATGGTCACATTATCCGGATCTCCCCCAAAGGAAGAGATATTTTCATGCACCCATTGGAGCGCAGCCACCATATCCAGAGCTCCCACGTTGCCTGAATGGGCAAATTCAGGACCACCTGCGGCCGAAAGATCTGAAAATCCCAGTGGCCCCAGCCTGTGATTTACCGAAACGAAAACGATATCACCCTTCCGGCTCAGGTTCTCACCCATGTAACCGTCCTGCTCGATCCCGTTCCCGTTGGTATACCCCCCGCCGTGGAACCAGACCATTACCGGACGTTTCTTTCCGCCCTCCAGGGCCGGGGTCCATATATTCAGTTTCAGGCAGTCTTCACTTACATCGTCGTAATTCCAGTGATCCACAAAGGAGGCCCATGGATTGGCATACCTGTTGTCCATGATCTGCGGAGCAGAATTTCCCCACCAGACGGCAGGAAATAGATCGTCCCAGGATTCAGGGGGCCGTGGGGGCATGAAGCGGTTTTTACCCCCGGTATCCGCTCCATAAGGGATTCCCCTGAACTGGACGATTCCCCTGAGAATAAATCCCTGCACTTTGCCATACTGTGTCCCGGCTATGGCGATATCATCACCGACAAACAGGAGCTGCTCCTCCTCTTGAGTGCCATTGCTGGAACCATTGCATGAGGGAAAGAGAGTTCCGCAGGTTAAAATGCAAATTGCAACCAGGGCAAATGTGTGCCGAGTTGGGCCGGGGTGGATGTTTCTCATGGCAAATAATTGAGTGGCTATTTTTTTAAGTAATATTGTGGTGATTCAATTTAAACCATTTTTTTGATAATATCATCATCGTTTTCATTGGACCTGAGCGCACATTTTTTTATGATTTCTCTTTTGGAACCCGGCGGAAAATGTTGGACAGGATGAACCACAAGATCCTGATCATATTTTTTTTGCTTATTTCCGGAGCCTTTTCCGGCATGGCCGGCGAACCCCTCTCTACCGGGAGTGAAAGCAGTTATCCATTAATTAAAACCCATGAGTTCATCCAGGTTGACGGCCTTCTGACGGAACCCATATGGAGCGAGGTGGCCGTGGCCACCGGCTTCTGGATGAGCTATCCGGTGGATGACAGGGAAGCGGATGCAGCCATCCAGACCGAGGTCAGGCTTACAGCCGATGACCAGTACCTCTACATCGGTGTGATCTGTTACGGGCCCCAGGATTATGTGATCAAGACCCTCAAGAGGGATGCAGAGTTTTCCGACGGGGATGGTTTTGGAGTTGTGCTTGACCCTGTCAATGAGAAAACAAATGGTTTTGTCTTCGGTGTGAACCCGGCAGGAGTGCAGACCGAGTACCTGGTGACCAGCCAGACGGGAAGAAGGCGGGACCCGGAACCCGGAAGGTTGCAGGAGGGGATCAACATTGCCTGGGACAACAAGTGGTTCTCAGAGGTTACCAATTACCCCGACAGGTGGGAGGTCGAAATAGCCATTCCATTTAAAACCCTTCGGTTTGAAGGCAGCAGGAACACCTGGGGGATCAACTTTTTTCGCCTGGATGCAGGCTCCAACAGCATCCAGACCTGGTCCCGCGTCCCCATCGAGTTCAACGAAATTGATCTGGGGTATACAGGGTCACTAAACTGGGAGGTTCCACCCGAAAAAACCAAGAAGAACCTGGCCCTGATCCCTTATGTGCGTGGATCCATGACAAAGGATTACGAAAACGCCGAACCCCTGGATTACCATCTTCAGGCAGGCGTGGATGCCAAGATCCCGGTAAGTTCCAGCCTGAACGTGGATCTAACCATCAATCCCGATTTTTCCCAGGTCGAAGTGGATGAACAGGTGATCAACCTCACCCTTTTTGACATCCGGCTGCCTGAAAAAAGATTGTTCTTTCTTGAAAACAGTGATATTTTCGAAGATTTCGGGATCCCTCCCATGCGACCCTTCTTTTCCAGGAAAATAGGCCTGGATGAAAACGGGAATCCCATCCCCATCCTTTATGGCGCAAGGTTGAGCGGGAACGTGAACAAGGACCTTCGCATTGGCCTGATGAACCTGCAAACCCGTGAGACGGATGATTTTCTCCCTCAGAATTACACGGTTTTCTCATTTCACCAGCAACTGCTGGAGCGTTCGGTGATCAAGGGCTACTTTCACAACCGTGATGCGCTCCGAAACGAGGATCCCGATTATAACCGAAACATGGGCCTTGAGTTCCAGTACAAATCGGAGGATGGGCGGTTCAGGACTTTAGGCGGGTATGCCAGGTCATTCAACCCTGGAGGAAATTCCAAAAGCTATTTTTACAATTCGGCCATCGGTTATGACAACAGGAACATCAGCATCTATTCCAACCTTGCCGGGCTGGGGAAGAATTATATCGCCGATATGGGTTTTATTCGCGGACAGGAATACTATGATGCCAGCAGGGATACCACCATCAGAATTGGATTGAATCACTGGTATACCCAGTTCTCCTACACCCTGTACCCTGAATCGAGTGAGCGGATCATCTCCCATATTTTCAATGCAAGACAGATCTACGACCTGGACAGTGCTTTCTCAAACCTGAACCATGACCTGGAAGCGGGCTATACGTTGAAGTTTGCTTCCACCAGCCAGTTGCGGTTTGTGGCGAACCGCAATGTGGTCAACCTGCTTTTCCCTTTCACCTTTATCGGACAGGAACCCCTTCCGGCCGGGATCTATAAGTTTGGTAAGTTTGAACTGCGCTACCAGACCGATCAACGCAGGTTGTTCAGTTTGAAGGCGGGGGTATCATACGGAACTTTTTATAACGGGACACGCGCGCAATATAGTTTAGGTATCAAATACAGGGTTCAGCCCTGGGGAAATTTTTCAGTGAATTTTGAACAGAATGCCCTGAAATTTCCTGAACCTTACGGGGCAGACAACCTCTTCCTGATCGGACCGCGGATCGAGATCAATTTCTCCAAATCCCTGTTCTGGACCACCTTCATGCAATACAACACCCAGTATGATAACTTCAACATCAACAGCCGGTTCCAGTGGAGGTTCCAGCCCATGTCGGACCTCTACATTGTGTATACGGATAACTATGCGGTGGAATTCTGGGGTCCCAAGCACCGGGCCCTGGTCATAAAACTAAACTACTGGTTCAATTTCTGATCCATATCCATGATCAATCACCTTTAATACCAAAACCATTATGAAAAACCTCAACAAATCAATGTGGCGCCGCCTGGGACTGCTGATCCTGATGGTAGCTGCACCAATCCTGACTCATTCCCAGGAAGCTCCATGGATGAGAAACCGGGTCATCTCTCCACAAATTGATCCCGATGGAAGTGTCACTTTCAGGCTGATGGCACCGGGAGCATCTGAGGTCGCCCTGAGCGGGGGATGGATGCAGGGATGGGGAACCATGGAGGCCCTGGTGAAAAACGACACTGGCCTCTGGACCATTACAGTGGGACCATTGCAACCCGAGATCTACACCTACTCATTCTGGGTGGATGGCATCAGGACCCTTGACCCTGCCAATACACTGGTGATGAGGGATGGGAGCAGGCACGAGAGCATGCTGCGGATCCCGGGGACCGGTTCGGATCTCTACGCTGTGGCAGATGTACCCCATGGCATCCTTTCCAAGGTCTGGTATGATTCACCCACCCTGGGAATGAAGCGCAGAATGTATGTCTATACACCCCCGGGGTATGAAAGCGGCAAAGGGAAATATCCTGTTTTTTACCTGCTTCACGGCGGTGGGGGGGATGAAGACGCATGGACCACCCTGGGCAGGTGCTGCCAGATCATGGACAACCTGATTGCCCAGGGCAAGGCCAAACCCATGATCGTGGTGATGACCAATGGAAATCCCGGGGATGCTGCCGCACCGGGCGAGGCCCCCCCAAAGAAGGATGGAGAAGCCCAGGGAGGGATATTCAACATGGCATCGGGCCAGTTTGAGAAGAGCCTGGTGGAAGATGTCATCCCTTATATGGAGGCGCATTACAGGGCCCTTTCCGGGAAAGCGAACCGCGCGGTGGGTGGCCTCTCCATGGGGGGAATGCAGACCATGAACTTTGGATTCGACTACACCGGTAATTTTGATTATTATGGTGTAATGAGCATGGGGATCCCCGATCCTGACCCATCGGGAAGGAGCTGGTTCCAGGATGTGGATAACCGGGTGGTGAATATGAAGAAGGAGGGGTACAAGCTTTACTGGATCGGATGCGGGACAGATGATTTTCTTTATAAAGCCGCTAAGAACCTGAATGCAAAACTGGATGAATTCGGATTGAAGTATACATACCGGGAGAGCACCGGAGGGCATACATGGAGCAACTGGAGGATCTACCTCTCAGAATTTGCACCCTTGCTTTTCAGGTAAACTAAGGATGAAGTGAGATGGTCCGCAGGCCGAATACGGGGCCTGCGTAGTGGCCTTCTGCGGAAGCGAATTTGACAGTCACGCGGCTCCCCCGGGCAAGTTCAGCAGGGATTTTATAAAGGATCTCACATCTTTCATTGGGTACCAGTCCCGAAAAGTCTTCGGTGGCGATGGTGTCGCCCTCCACCAGGATGTGGAATTTCCTGGGGCCCATAAACCCGCCCCAGTACTCAACCATCAGCCCGCTGGGATTTCCACGGTCCACCTTCATATCGAATGAGAACCATCCCCTTCGGGATTCGATGAAGGGCTGACCGTTGAAATTGTAGATGCCCGGGTCCCGGGACCTGAAGTTGTGGTCGGTGGAGTCCATGCCCGGCCTGGGCACCACCCTGTCCAGGGTCCTGCGCTCCAGGCCCGCCTGTTCCATTTTCCAATCCCCGGTCTCCTTAAGCAGCAAGCTCCATTCTCCCTCTTCCAGCAGATCCCAGTAAACCGTATAGTCCCGGTCGTGGATGGTGTAAAGGGGCCTGAGGGTTACATCCGCGGGCCTTCCGGCCTCCCGGGTGCGGAAGGTGTTGGGGGCTCCCGGGTCTGGAAGAAGCCAGCCGGTTGGATCCTCTTCACCGGTCACAATCCTGGGCACATAAAGGGGGTCCTTCAAGGACTCCGTCCCACCTGTATCGTTCACAGGGCCAAGATCCCCTGCCAGGACAAGGGGGCCGTACACCACTGCAATCCGGCGGGGATTATCGGGCATGGGCAACAAATTCAGGGAGAAGGGCATGCTGACATCCACCCGGTCACCGCTTTTCCACCTCCTCCTGATGGCCATATAGGTGCCGGGCATATGGCTCTTTTTGAGGGCCCTTCCGTTCACTTTTACCGAGAACCGTTCATCGGCCCAGGAAGGTATGCGCAGCTGGAGGGTGAACCTGACAGGCCGGTCACTCTGAAAGGTAACCTCTGTGCACTGTGCTTCAGGGAACCGGGTCTCCTGGCGGACCACCACTCCTTTTTCCTTCCAGTGAACTTCAGCAGCAATAAACTGGTTCAAATACAGCTCACCCTTATTTTTATAAAAGATGGCTGCCCCGTACCTGGAATGGTTCTCCATTCCGGTGCCCACGCAGCATGTGAAATCCATCGGGTCCTGGAATTCCTTCCGGCCACCCATCTGAAGGGAATGGAAGTAGAGTACCCTGCCATCTTCAGGATGCTGGGACGAGAGGATGTGGTTGATCAGGGCAAGTTCATAAAAATCAGCCACATCCGGAGAAGCGCTCCATTGGAAAAGGTGATCCGATAGCTTGAGCATGTTGTACACATTGCATGACTCAGAGGTTTCGCTTCCCAACCGGTCATTCAAGCTGTCGGCCGGACCAAAATATTCATGGTAGCCGTGGGATCCGTTCACGTACGAATGGTGATACACAACCCTTTCCCAGAAAAATTCGGCAGTTCTCCGGTCAGAGGGTTCACCGGTCAGCTCATACCTCGTGGCCAGGCCTATCACTTTCGGGATCTGGGTGTTCCCATGTTTGCCGGGGAGGATATCCTCGCCCCGTGAAAGCGGGTCAAGGATCGCTTTGTGGTGAAATTTGTATGAAAGTTCCAGGTAGGTTTCATTGCCGGTATCCGAATAAAGGTCTGCAAGCACTTCATTCATCCCCCCGTGTTCACATTTGAGCATCTCCTGCAACTGCTCTTCCGTTAGCTCCGAGAGCATTTCCCCCAGCCAATCTGCGATACCCTTCTCCACAACGAGGGCCTGTGCATTGTCGCAGAGCCGGAAAGCATCCCTGAGGCCGGCCATGACCTTATGGATGGTGTAAAAGGGGGCCCATATGCCGTTGAGGTAGAAGGGTGCCGCGTCAATAATCCCCTTTCCGACTTCGTCGCGGAGAATTGTATCCCCGTTGGGGAATGCACCCACGTAGCCATTCCCGCCCGATTGCTGGCAGGCATCCAGTTCACCCACCATATAGTCGACCCGCTCCAGGAACCGTTCATCTCCTGTGGACTGGAACATCATCGCGCAGGCACTCATGTAGTGTCCAAGGCTGTGACCGGCCAGGGACATGGCTTCCCAGCCCAGGTAGTGTTCCGCCTTTGGTTCCAGCCCCGATTCGGAGCGGAACTTTGCCAGGAGGCGGTCCGGTTCGTAATGAAGAAGGGATTGCATGTTCAACTCCATGGCCCTTTTAAAGGGCCCCTCCAGGAGCCGCACGTCCCTGAGCTCAAATGGAGCGCAGCGCAATTCCACGGCACTCCTGACCGGGCCCGGGTCCTCCTCCGGGCGGAAATGCTGACAGGAAATGGAGGCAGCCGTAAAAAAAATTATCAATCCTACTTTTACAGGGTGCATGGATGCTAATTTATTAAATTTTATCTTAGCATCCTGTTCATATGAAATCAGGCGAAAACAATGAAAAAAATCTACTGCGCTGCAATATTGATCACCGGGTTGATGATGGCGGAACTCTCCGGCCAGGAATGGCAACTGGTCTGGTCGGACGAATTTGACGGCAACGCGCTGGACCAGGCCAAGTGGTCCTATATGCTGGGCACAGGTTCCGATTACGGGCTGGTGGACTGGGGAAACAACGAGCTGCAGTACTACCAGGCTGAAAATATAACCGTGCAGGATGGATTCATGACCATCACGGCAAAATTGCAGTCCAAGGGAGGGAAAGCCTACACCTCGGGGCGGATCAGGAGCCTTGACAAAGGGGACTGGAAGTATGGCAAGCTGGAGTTCAGGGCAAAGATGCCCAAGGGGAAGGGCCTCTGGGCCGCCATCTGGATGTTGCCCACCGACCTGGACTATGGCGGCTGGGCCTCCAGCGGGGAGATCGATATCGTGGAGTACCTGGGGCACCAGACCACCACGGTATATGGCACCCTTCATTTTGGAGGCTCATGGCCCAATAACAAGCAAAAGGGGACCTCCTATGTGACACCGGGGGCGACTTTCAATTCTGAATTCCACGATTTCAGCATGATCTGGGAAGAGGGCCAGATTCAATGGTTCGTGGATGGCAACCTCTACCAGACCCTGGGATCAGGTGACTGGTACTCCTCCGCTGCCAGCTTTCCGGCACCCTTTGACAAACGATTTCACCTGCTTATCAACCTCGCGGTGGGGGGGAACTGGCCGGGAGCGCCCGATGGATCCACCACATTTCCCCAGGAGATGGTAGTGGATTACGTGAGGATCTACCAGGATGTGTCCACCGGCCTGGAGCCTGTGGCAAAGGAGGAGGGTGCCCGGTACGAGCTTAAGCAAAATGTGCCCAACCCCTTCGGGTCGACGACCATGATCCCTTTTTCACTTCGGGAGAGTGCCCATGTGAACCTGGAAGTATTTGATCTGACCGGAAGAAAGATGGAGACTTTGGTGGATCGTGAATATGACCCGGGACGGTTCAGCGTGAAATTTGATGGGTCCAGTGTCCCGCCGGGACTCTATTCTTACAGGCTTGATGCGGGAGGGCACCGGGTCACAAGATTGATGATGATCAGGGGTGAATAGTGCAGCACCGGAACCCAATCAATTTGGATCAGCAGGTGAGCCCATGGAGCGGTGCACCAGGTACATGACGGACCTATAGTCGATCCCGCTGTTTCTGGAGAGCCCGATCTCACAGGTCCGGCTGTTGGAATAGCCGTCAGAAAGACCATTCACCTGTTTTTTCAGATTCCGGAGCGCCCAGGTGTTGATGCCGGGATGTGAAAATCCCTTGTCCCCGGCAAAACCGCAGCAACCCACCTCTTCCGGGAACACCGGGTCGGTTGTACAGGCCCTGGCCACCTTCATGAATTTTTCCTGGAGTTCCATCTTTGTGGTGGTGCACGTGATATGAAAGGCGAGCCTCTCACCGCTCGGTTTCAACTGCAGTTTATCCAGCAGGTGATCGTGGATGAATTCCACCGGTTCATACAAATTGAGGTCACCCGCCATGACCCGCCGCATCCTGTGTATGCATGGACTGGTGTCGCATAAAACTGGGATCTTCCCCCCGTCGCTGGCCAGGAGCAATGCCGATTCAAGTTCAGCAGCCCTGGTGTCGGCAATGTAATTGAATCCCTTGCTTTCCCAGGGAGTCCCGCAGCAAAGTGATCTCATACCCGCCGGAAAGATCACGGTATATCCCGCGTTTTCAAGCACTTCCACGGTCACCTCCATTAGCGATCTCTTTTCCCGGTCCCTCACCGAGGTCCCCATGCTCTGGTTGATGCAGCTGGGGAAATAGACCACCTTTAACGGATGGTTCGCCCTGGAAGGAACCGGTACCGGGATCTTCTTCACCGGACGGGGCATGTGCCGGTCCCAGATGGAGATCTTTTGAATCGGCAGGATCCTGGCGGTTCCGGCCATCATCCCGAGCCCTGACTCAACCAGCCAGTGGACGGCGCTGAAATGACCGGCGATCCACGAGGCAATGGGGTTCCCCGGCCGTTTCTTTTCATTCTCAATGGCCCTGAGGTGCTTGATCATCTCGCCCGTATCGATGGAGAGCGGACAGGTGAGGGCACATAACCCATCCCCGGCACAGGAATCATTCCCCTGGTACCTGAAGGCTTTTTCAAGGTTCTGCTTTCTCTCACTGTGCTTCCCGGACGCATGAAGGCGGTTGATCTCCCTCTGCACCACAATTCTCTGCCTGGCCGAGAGCGTATATCCGGTGGTCAGGCAGTTGATCTCGCAGAAACCGCACTCGATGCACCGGTCCACCGATGGGTCAACCGCTGGCATGGGTTTGAAATGTTTCAGGTGGATCCGGGGATCCTCTGAAATGATCACTCCCGGGTTCAGGATCCCCCGGGGATCGAATACTGACTTGATCCCTTTCATGATCCCGTAGAGTTCCTCTCCCCATTCATAGGAGACAAAGGGCGCCATGTTCAACCCGGTCCCGTGCTCGGCCTTCAGTGATCCGCCGTATTGGTCCACCACGAGCCTGGTGAGCTCAAAGATCATTGTTTCATATTTTTTCAGCTCCACGGGATCGTGGAAATCCTGGGAGAATATGAAATGCAGGTTCCCGTCCAGCACATGGCCATAGATCACAGCCTCCTTATAATCCAGCCGGTCCAGCATCCTGCGCATCTCAAGGACCGCTTCTGTGAGGTGCTGGGGAGGTACTGCCACATCCTCAATGATGACGATGGTTCCCGGTTCACGCATTCCGCCCACGGAAGGGAAAACCCCCTTCCTCACGTTCCAGTAGGCCGCGATCAGTTTTGGATCTTTGGTCACCTCAAAATCGCGAACCAGCTCGAATCCCGCCAGGGCCTCCTCTGATTCAGCGATCAGGGTGCCAAGTGCTTCCTGGCTTTCAGCCTCCAGATCGATGAGCAGCGCGGTAACCTCCTGATCGAAATCCCTGATATATTCAGGGATTCCTGCATTTCCTTCCACTGACCGCAATGCTTTCCGGTCCATGATCTCGATGGCCGGGATCCGGGTCTTTCTCAGGTGGGGAACCGCATTGCAGGCCGACTCAAGGTCTTTGAAATAGAGCAGCGCAGATGCCCTGAAAGGTTTCACGGGAACAGTCCTGAAGGTGGCCTGGGAAACAAATCCTAGCGTGCCTTCCGAACCTACCATCAGGTGCAGCACAATATCCACAGGGTCGTCGAAATCGAGGAATGTATTGAGGCCGTAACCCGTGGTATTCTTGATGGTGTATTTTTGCCTGATCTTTTCCACCATCCGGGGATCTGCCCTGATCCTATCCCTCATTTCAAGGAGGGTGGCGACCAGTTCAGGCTTTGCCTTGATGAAGTTCTCCCGGCTCTCTGCATTGCCGGTGTCAAGCAGGGTTCCGTCGGCAAAGATGATCCGGGCCGACTGAATGGTGGCATAACTGTTGGCGTGGATGCCACAGCTCATGCCGCTGGCATTGTTGGCCACAATACCGCCCACCATAGCCGAATTGACAGAAGCCGGATCGGGGCCGAATTTCATCCCCAGGGGGGCCAGTACCTGGTTGAGCCTGGTCCCGGTGATGCCCGGCTGAGCCCTGATGGAGTTTCCGTGGTCAAGGATCTCGCAGCTGTTCCACCCTTCCCCCCGGACCTGCATAAGGACAGAATCGGAGATGGATTGTCCTGAGAGGCTGGTCCCTGCCGCCCGGAAGGTGACCGGTGTACTGGTGTTGTGAAGGATCCCGAGGGCAGCGATCACCTCTTTTTCATCGGCCGGTTTGAGGACGACCTGCGGTATTTTCTGGTAGCATCCTGCGTCTGCGGCCGTGGAGATCAATGTAAGGTCGTCGGTGTGAACCCGCTCCTTCCCAATTCCTTTCACCAGTTTTTTTTGAAGGCTTTTCATCTCATGCAGGGGGGGACAATGTGTAGGTTCAATGATCCCATGTAAAGTTAAATATTATCTTTGTAAATCAAACTTCACCCCTCATGAACAGGAACCGGAACATTGCATGGATACTGCTTTTCGCGCTGTTGACCATCCCGTATTCCGTGATCCTGGGGCAGGTAAAAACAGGGATCGAAGTGCTCCGCGAGAGGGAGTTTGACCTGCTTGCGGGAAAGAGGGTTGGACTGGTCACCAATCCCACCGGTGTGGATGGCCAGCTTCGATCCACCATAGATATTCTTCATGCGCATGTGAACCTGGTGGCCCTGTTTGGACCGGAACACGGGGTCAGGGGAGACTTCTCCGCCGGGGATCACGTAGGGAACCAGGTGGATGAGCAGACAGGGATCCCCGTATATTCACTGTACGGAAAAAGCAGGAAACCGGATCCCAAATCCTTTGATCAGATCGATGTGATCGTTTATGATATCCAGGATGTGGGAGTGAGGTCATACACCTATATCAGCACCATGGGCCTGGTCATGGAGGCTGCCGCTGAACAGGGCAAGGAGATGGTGGTGCTGGATCGTCCCAATCCCCTCGGGGGTAACAGGGTGGAGGGTCCCCTCGTGGAAACGGGTTATCACTCCTTCGTGAGCCAGTACAAAATACCTTACATCTACGGGCTCACCTGCGGTGAACTTGCGTTGTTCCTTAATGAAGAGGGGATGCTGGCAAACGGGGTGAAATGCAACCTCAGGGTGGTTCCCATGGAGGGATGGACCAGGGAGATGACCTTTGACCGGACCGGACTTGAGTGGGTGCCTGCCTCCCCGCACATTCCTGAAACCAGAAGCGCCTTCTGCTACCCCGCCACGGGGATCATCGGGGAGCTGGATCCAAATATGATCGGGATCGGGTATACACTGCCCTTCCAGGTGCTGGTCACCGAAAATGTTCCGGCCCGGAAACTTGCCGACGCTTTGAATTCGCTCGGACTTGAGGGGGTGATATTCAGACCGATCCACTTCAAGCCTTACTATATGCCCAAACAGGGCATCCCGCTGCAGGGGGTGCAGATCCACCTGACCGATCCGGGAAAGGCGGTGCTTACTGAGATACAGTTCTGGTTCCTGCAGGAGGCCCACAAAATAGATCCTTCCTTTAATCCCTTCACCGGGAAGGAGGGGAGGTATCCCATGTTTGATAATGTAACCGGTTCGGATAAGCTCAGGACCCAAATGATGGATGATCTCAATTTCGGGGAAGTGGTCGGTTTCTGGAACAAGGATTCCGAGGAATTCCGGGAACGCTCCGTCAAATACCACCTCTACAAATGAAGCTTCAAATGCCAATGATCCAGCGAAAATTCTTCACATTCTGGATGGTGATTGTCACCATAACAACCGCAAGTGCACAGCAAACATCGCCTCCGACCGATTCTTCGGTGATTGTCAGGGTCATGCTGAGGGCCGGTGAATTGTTGAACGGGGAATGGTTTATACAGGCCACCGGTTACCAAAAAAAAGACTCCACAAAGATCGATACGGCGGAGATCTCGGACCGGTACAAACGGATCAGGATCCGTGCCGACCGCCAGCTGGCATTCTCCCCATTCAGGGAACCTGTAATAGACAGCCTTGAAAGCGGGATCCTTGCAATTCTTGATGAATCCTACAGCGGGTATGCGGTTGAGTTTTTCTCGGGAGGAAGAGATGTCAGGGAGTACATTCCCAATTATTACCGGGTTGACCGGAAGTCACTTGACAGGACCCGCTCCCCCGGAAAATTAAAAAGAAAAAGCAAACCGCTGGTGCAGAACCTTTCCAGGGATTTCCTTCCCGATGCGAGCCTCTATAACATAAACATTGCCCTGTGGCACAGCCATGGCTGGTATTATGAGCCAAAACTGAACCGCTGGGAGTGGCAGAGGGCAAGGATCTTCCAGACCGTGGAGGACATTTACCCGATGGCCTATACCCTTCCCATGCTGATTCCCATGCTGGAGAATGCGGGTGCCAACGTCTTTGTGCCCCGTGAGCGCGACTGGCAGGTTCATGAGGTGTTGGTGGACAACAACGGAAGTACGGGGAACAGCATTTTCATTGCTTCGGGCAATGCTGATGAGAGCGGGGACAGCACCGGATTTGCCCTGGGGAGTCCACCGTATGTGAATGAGAATCCATTTCGGACCGGGACCTATCTCTCCCTGAATTCGGACCGGAGTCCCACCGGGTTCATGGAATGGATCCCCGACATACCCCGGGCAGGGGAATATGGCGTCTATGTCTCATACCATGCTTCCCCGGAGAATCAAGATGATGTCCGGTACAGGGTCCATCACGCAGGGGGGGTGACAGAATTTTCGGTGAACCAGCAGATGGGTGGAGGCACCTGGGTGTACCTGGGGAAGTTTAATTTCGAGGGGGGGATCCATCCCGAAAAGAGCAAGGTGGAACTGAACAATGAAAGCGGGCGCCGCAATATGGTGATCACAGGCGATGCGGTGAGGTTCGGTGGCGGAATGGGGCACATCTCCCGCAACGGGCTTACAGGCAACCGGCCGGCTTACCAGGAGGCGGCCCGGTATTACCTGCAGTATGCCGGATTTCCCGATACGCTGGTATGGAAGCTCAACGATTCCAATGATTACAACGATGATTATCAGTCCCGCGGAGAGTGGGTCAACTACCTGGTGGGTGCCCCCTCGGGCCCCGCGGCTGACAGGAAAGCGAAGGGACTGGGAATCCCGGTTGACCTTTCGCTGGCCTTTCATACGGATGCAGGGATCACCGATAATGATACGGTGATCGGCACGCTGGGGATTTACAGCACCACCTATGGAAAGGGTATTTTTCCGGGTGGTTTGTCCAGGATGGCCTCAAGGGATCTGACCGACCTGATCCAGTCACAAATTGTGGAAGATTTAAGGGCCCGGTATGACCTGGCGTGGACCAGGCGGGATATGTGGGACAGGGGATACAGCGAGGCGTTCCGTCCCAATGTGCCGGCCATGCTTCTGGAACTCTTTTCTCACCAGAATTTCCTGGATATGAGGTTTGGCCAGGAACCCATGTTCCGGTTTGATGTGAGCCGGGCAATCTATAAGGGCATCCTCAAATTCCTCCAGGCCCAGTATGGCATTGAATATGTGGTCCAGCCCCTGCCCGTGGATCACTTTGCCACAGGAATCCTTCCGGATGGCGGGATAAGATTGGATTGGGAACCCCGGGCCGATCCACTGGAGCCCACAGCCGGCGCGGAAAGCTTCAGGGTCTATACCCGGGTGAATGATCATGGATTTGACAACGGAACAACAGTTACCGAGCCTTTTTTCACCCTTGAGGATGCCCATCCCGATTCCATCTACTCATTCAGGGTGACTGCCCTGAACCGCGGGGGAGAGAGCTTTCCTTCAGAGGTATTGGCAGTATGCCGGGCCACAGGGTCCAGGGGGACAGTTTTAATCGTCAATGCATTTGACCGCACCGGGGGCCCGGCCTGGTTCGATGATGAAAAGCATGCAGGGTTCCTTCAGATGGTGGATCAGGGGGTTCCCTATCTGGCCGACCTCCATACGGTCGGGGCCCAGTTCGATTTCAATAAAAACTCGCCCTGGCTCGATGACGATTCGCCCGGTCACGGTGCCTCCTACGCAGACCTGGAGCCCTATGTGATCCCGGGGAACAGTTTTGATTTCAGTTACGTCCATGGCACATCGATCCTCCATGCCGGGTACTCCTTTGTGTCGGTGAGCGATGAAACCCTTCTTGGGGGAGGTCCCGACCCGGACCAATTCCAGGTGGTCGATTACCTGGCCGGTGAGGAGAAGACCACCTTCATGCCCAAAAATGATTCGGTTCCCCATTTCGAGCTCTTTCCCGGCAACCTCCTTTCCATCCTTGAAGGATATCTTCAATCGGGTGGAAGCCTCCTTTTAACCGGGGCCCATGTGGCTTCGGACATCCATTTCAATGCACAGGACTCGCTGGTGGCCTCAGTGCTGAAGTACAAATGGAGGACCAGCAATGCATCCAGGGTAGGCTCATTTTACTACATGGAACCCGAGATTGCAGGTGTCCAGGAGCGGTTCTCATTCAATACCGGGATCGACCCGGTGATCTACACAGTGGAAGGTGCCGATGCACTGGAGCCTGCCGATTCGCTGGCCAGCACCTTGATCAGGTACACCGAGAACAACATGAGTGCGGCTGTAGGGTACCGGGGCGACTATAGCGTTGTGGCCATGGGATTTCCCTTTGAGACCATCAAGGAGCAGCGGGCACGTGACCTGATCATGAAAAAAACCATAGAATACTTAATAAAACATAAAGAAGATGAGTAGGATCAGCTGCTTTATTCCCTTCAGTGATCCTGCCCTGTGGGAGGAGACACTGGCCGGGCTCCACACACATAGCCTGGTTCACAGGGTTTACCTGATGGGAAAGAGCCAGCCTGGCCGTGGATTTGAGGGGTGCAGTTTTATAAAGACCGATGGCCGCTTCAGCACCGATACCCTCAGGAAAATTGCCAATTATGCCGGGGAGTCCGATTACTCCCTGGTGATCTCCAGGGAGTCGGGCATCAGTTTTGGATTGCTGGCGCTGGAAAGGTTCCTGGCTGTGGCCGGGGAATTGGGAACGGGGATGGTTTATTCGGATTACCGGGAGATGGGGGATGGGAAGATGAATCCCCACCCGGTCATTGATTACCAGGCAGGAAGCCTGAGGGATGATTTTGAATTCGGGCCGGTCCTCTTTTTTCACAGCCATTCGCTGATCAAAGCCGTTGAAGGGATCATGGATTCCCTGGACCACGCAGGGCTCTACCAGCTCAGGCTGAAGGTCAGTCAGGTGTCGCTGCCGGTTCATATCCCTGAATATCTGTATGCAGTAGAGCAGTTCGACTCGCGCGAATCGGGAAAAAAGATGTTCGATTATGTGGATCCCAGGAACCGGGCAGTCCAGGTGGAGATGGAGCGGGCTGTGACCGCCCATCTGAAGGAGATCGGCGCCTACCTGGAACCGGCATTTAACGAGGTCATCTTTCATGAGGAATTCCCGGTGGAAGCCTCTGTGATCATCCCTGTTCTCAACCGCAGGAGGACCATCTCCGATGCCATCGAGTCTGTCATGGCACAGAAAACCGGTTTTTTGTTTAACCTGATCCTGGTGGATAACCATTCCACCGACGGGACCACCGAAATCGTGGAGAAACTGGCAAGGAAATACCCGAACCTCATCCACGTGATCCCTGACCGGTTCGACCTGGGGATCGGGGGGTGCTGGAACGTGGGGATCCACCACCCGGAGTGCGGGAAATTTGCAGTGCAGCTTGACAGTGATGACCTTTACAGGAGTGAGGATACCCTTGAGCAGATGGTCGCAGTATTCTATTCCCAGAAGTGTGCAATGGTTGTGGGCTCATACCAGATGACCAACTTCGACCTTGAGGAGATCCCCCCTGGAGTGGTGGACCACAAGGAGTGGACTCCCGAAAATGGAAGGAACAATGCACTACGCATCAACGGACTGGGAGCACCCCGTGCTTTTTACACCCCGGTGCTGAGAAAGGTCAATGTGCCCAATGTCAGCTATGGCGAGGATTACGCGGTGGGACTTGCCATCAGCCGGCATTACCGGATCGGGAGGATCTATCATCCCGTTTACCTCTGCAGGAGGTGGGAGGAGAACTCGGATGCTTCTCTGAGCATTGAGGCTCAAAACCGGCATGACCTCTACAAAGACCGCCTGAGGAGCTTCGAACTGAGGGCCCGGATCAACTTGAACAGAAGCGGATCATGAACTACCAGGAGAAGGCAGATGCCCTTTTTGAAGATCAGAAGCGCAGCTGGCCACTTCTTGGAACCAACTGGGCGCAGTTGGGGGAAGCCCGTTTGAAGAGCTTTGACTTTGACGGGGTCACCATCCAGGTGCAATACAACCCAAAACGGATCATCTCCTCGGCAGCGAAGGTGGACAGGGTCTCCATTGAGAAACGAAAATGCTTTCTCTGCACCGAGAACAGGCCGGCCGAGGAGAAGAACGTTTGGTTCAAAGAGGAATACGAGATCCTTTGCAATCCCTTCCCAATCTTCAGGGAACACTTCACCATCTCCAATGCGGTGCATACTCCGCAGCTCATCGAGCCAGAGTTTTCCACTTTCCTTGAATTGAGCAGGGAGCTCCCCGACCTGGTGGTCTTTTACAATGCACCTGCCTGCGGGGCATCGGCCCCCGATCACATGCATTTCCAGGCAGGTAGCCGCAGCTTCATGCCCCTGGAGGGTGAACTGGAGGCCATTAAAAAGAGGTTCGGTGAAACCCTCCTGCATACAGGGGAGCTCACATTGACTGCAGTTCAGGATGGATTGCGCCGATTTCTGGTCCTGGAGGGAGCACGAAAAGCTCCCTTGCTGGATGCCTTCCGTCACCTCTATTTCTATATGGAGGAGCTGCAGCAGGAGGAGCCCATGATCAACATACTCTCCTATTTCAGCGATCAATGGCAGCTGATGCTGTTTCCCAGACAGAAACACCGTCCCTGGCAATATTTTGCCGAAGGGGAGGACAACATCCTTCTGAGCCCGGCTGCAGTGGATATGGGGGGGATGCTGATCACACCCCTTGAAAAGGATTTCGGGAAGATCACCCCGGAGGATATCCGGGATATCTTTCACCAGGTTTGCTTTACAGAAAAACAATTTATGGAGCTGACGGTCCATCTCAAATCCAAACTTCAAGCCCATGGGTGAGACCCGCCCCCACATTGAAGTGGGAATCATGAAGGCCGGAAGGATCCGGTTCAGTTTCGAGGGCAGTTTCAGGATCAACGGCCACCCGGAAGAGAGCTTAAAAACAGGGGAAGCTTTCCTGGAGAAGGGACGCCTCAGGATCGGCCCCCGGGGCAGGGAATTTGTTACAGGGGAGCATGTCATCCTGGAGCCCCTGGATTTGAAGAGCGGGCGATTTGTGATCCACGATGTGGTGATCGGGATCGGTTTTCACTGGGAACAGAAAGAGGATCAGAAATTTCAGGGTGCCTTAAAACTGATGGCCATCGGGAACGAGATCCAGGCGGTCAATATCATTTCCATAGAGGATTACCTCATCAGCGTGATCTCATCTGAGATGCGGGGGGACAGTTCACCCGCCCTGCTTAAGGCACATACCATTATATCCCGAAGCTGGTTGCTGGCACAGATCGAGAAGCAGGATAAACTGGGAGAGGGAACAGTTTCCCATGAGATGGTCCGGGAGTCCGGGGAGGAGTATATCCGTTGGTATGACCGCGAGGACCATGATGATTACCATGTGTGTGCAGATGACCATTGCCAGCGATACCAGGGCGTCACCAGGGCCCATAATCCCGGGGTGGTGGAGGCGGTCCTTGCCACTGAGGGAGAGGTGCTGGTGTATGACGGGAAGATTTGTGATGCCAGGTTCTCCAAGTGTTGCGGAGGAGTTTCCGAACAGTTTGAAAATTGCTGGGAGCCCGTTTTCCATCCCTACCTTCAAAGGGTGGATGACAATCCCGGACCGGGGCCCGTCAATGGTGAGGACCTTAAAATTGAGACAAACGCAGTGCGTTTTATTGAAGCGGCACCCCTGGCATTCTGCAATACGGGAGATGAAGGGCTCCTCATGCAGGTTCTGAACGATTATGATCTCGCATCCAGGGACTTTTACCGTTGGATAGTAGCCTATACCCAGCAGGAGATCGCAGAATTGATCCGGGAAAAATCGGGAACCGATTTTGGTGAGATCGTGGACCTGGTTCCAGTGGAACGGGGCGAATCTGGCAGGCTGGTCAGGTTGCTGATCGTCGGCACCAGGAAAAGGATTATCCTTGGAAAGGAGCTGGAAATCAGGCGCTGGCTTAGCAAGTCACACCTCTACAGTTCGGCTTTTACCGTGCACAGCGGGGAGATTGAAAACGGGATACCGGGAAAATTCATCCTGCACGGGGCAGGATGGGGCCATGGGGTCGGGTTGTGCCAGATCGGTGCAGCCGTCATGGCCAGCAGGGGATATAGCCACGGGGAGATCCTTGCGCACTATTTTAGGGACGCCACCATTAAAAAACGATATGAACAAACCAGGTAAATCCGTTCAACGGAAAGAGGGTTCCAGGCCCTGGATGTGGGTTCCTTCCCTCTATTTTGCCGAAGGGATTCCCTATGTGCTGGTGATGACCCTTTCGGTGATCTTTTATAAACGAATGGGTATCTCCAATGCCCAGATTGCCCTCTATACGAGCTGGCTCTACCTGCCATGGGTGATCAAGCCTCTCTGGGGACCCGTGGTGGATATCCTGAAAACAAAGCGGTTGTGGATCCTTGTGATGCAGCTTTGTATCGGAGCCGGGTTGGCGGGTGTGGCGTTCATGATTCCCACCGAGCGCTTCATGCAATATACCCTCGCCTTCTTCTGGCTCCTGGCCTTCAGTTCGGCCACCCATGACATTGCTGCCGACGGATTCTATATGCTGGG
>JAHEEC010000097.1 GCA_024640885.1 Bacteroidota bacterium
ATAGGCTGTCTGAGAAGTGGGGACGTTAAAAGTTATAAAGTTTAAAATTATGAAAGTAACTATTCGTACTGCAGCAATAGCACTGGTGGGACTGTTCACTTTTGGTTGCGCCGGAAGGGGCCCGGGAGGTGACTCGGGTGAGCCCGAGGGGCCTGTCAGGTTCTTTGTGGGCTCTTCAGACGGGAGCCTGGAGCATTCCATTTTTCTCTGTGAATTTGATCCAGGGGCAGGGAAATTTTCCATAATCGATTCTTTTGCAGGGGCAGTGGGTCCCTCCTACCTGGCTTTTTCACCGGAAAGGGATTATCTCTACGCCATCGATGACGCCGTATCAGATACGATCCTTCATTATCAATCGGTAAGTGCTTTTGCCGTTCACAGGGAGACCTCCCTGCTGGAGTTTCTGAACCGGCAATCCAGCCAGGGGAGCGGGCCATGTCACGTATATTGCAGCAAAAGCGGAAGTCACCTGTTTGTTGCCAATTACAACAGCGGTCATGTGGCATCCTTTCCGCTATCGGATAGGGGGAGGATCAGTCCCGCATCAAGTGTGGTCACCGGGGAGGGTTCAGGACCCGTGCAGGGCAGGCAGGAGGGGCCTCATGCGCATCAGGTGATGATGGATCCTGATAATAATTTCCTGCTGGTGCCTGACCTGGGTGCCGATAAGATCCAGTTGTTTGCTTTTGATGAGCAAGCAGGCACCCTTGTGCCCAATCCCCACCAGCCCTTCCTGAAGCTGGCACCGGGATCCGGTCCCAGGCACCTGGTATTTCATCCCTCAGGTGATTTTGTATACGTGGTGAACGAATTGAATGCCACCGTTACAGCCTGCAGCTATAACCGGCAAAATGGAGCCCTGACCGAATTAATGACCGAGTCCACTGTGGACGAAACTCACAAAGGCAGCAAGTACCCGGCCGCCGTCCGGATTGATCCCCGTGGGAACCACCTCTATGCTTCCACACGGGGAGAGGTGAGCAGTATTGCTGTTTTTGAAGTGGGCGTGGATGGATTGGTCAGACGGATCCAGGTGGAGGAAGACGTGCCTGCTTGGCCCCGGGACTTTAACATCGATCCCTCGGGACGATACCTGATTGCAGCCGGTGAAAGGTCAAATACCATTGAACTCTATCGCATCCAACAGGAGAGTGGAACCCTGCAGAAAGCGGGGATCAGTGCCTCCATTCCTTCACCGGGATGTGTGTTGTTTATTGAATGATTAAAATCGCTTTCCATGAAATCATTTAAGATTGGCATCGTCGGACCGGGCAAGGTGGCCCACCTCCACGCCCAGGCGCTCAGGGAGATCCAAAACGCAGAATTCAAAGCTGTTTGCTCCCGTTCCATGGCCCGGGCCGGGTCCTTTGGAGGGGAGTATGGCGCAAAGGCCTACGACAATATTACAAGGATGGTGAGTGAAGAGGGGCTTGACCTGGTGATCATCTGCACCCCCCACCCCAACCACCTTGAGCCCACCATTGAATCACTGGAGGCCGGGGCACATGTGCTGGTGGAAAAGCCACTGGCTTCAACCCTTGCAGATTGCGATGCAATGATTGACGCGGCCCGAAGGTGCAACCTGAAGATGGGCGTAATCAGCCAGCGCCGTTTCTATCCCCCCACCCTGAGGGTGAAGCGGGCCATGGATGAGGGGAAGATCGGGAAACCGGTGCTCGGGACCATCAACATGCTGGGTTGGAGGGATGAGGCCTATTACAATTCAGACCCCTGGAGGGGTACCTGGGACCTGGAAGGGGGCGGGGTGATGGTGAACCAGGCCCCGCACCAGATGGACCTGTTTTGCTGGCTCATGGGCCCCATCGACGAGGTTTACGGTCACTGTGCCAACCTGAACCATCCCTACATCGAAGTGGAAGATACCGCCCTGGCCATCGTGAAATTCAGAAGCGGGGCCATCGGGAACATCCTGCTCTCCAATTCCCAGAAACCGGGTATATTCGGAAAGATCCAGGTTCATGGTGAGAACGGGGCTTCGGTAGGGGTCCAGACCGAAGGCGGATCCATGTTCATTGCAGGGATGGCCCCCATCACCGAACCCCCGGTCAATGACCTCTGGACCATTCCCGGGGAGGAACATCTGCTGGATCAATTCACAAAGGAGGACGAGGAACTTTATGAGAAAGTGGAGCCCATGGTTTACTTCATCCGGCTGCAGATCGAGGAGTACCTTGAAGCCCTTGAAAAGAACAGGGAACCCCTGGTAAACGGGGAAGAAGGACGGAGGACCGTGGAGCTGTTCACGGCCATCTACCGCTCAACCCGCGATAACCGGCCGGTGAAATTTCCCCTCTACCCCGAAACCGGCAGGGTTGATATGGACGGCAGGCGGAAGTGATCAAAAGAGTTTCATGACCCCGTAGATCCCGACCATGGCGATGGCGATGCAGCTGATGACCAGGGCGGCCTTGTAGATTCGCCCCGGAGAAAGTACCTTTTCTTTTACCCCGAACCTGAAATGGATCCCCGCAACCACCACGATCAGCAGCATGACAAAGGTAGCGATCCCCCCGATGGTCACCATCAAAACAGGTAGCTGTATCACCAGGAAAGCAATGGTCCACAGCACCGGAAAGACAACGGCCAGGACACGGATGGTCCGCAGCCGTACCTTAAGGTTGTTGAAATCGATCCACTTCAACACCCCGAACAGGTCAGAAAAAACCCGGGTACGGATGGCCAGGGCTGCAAAAAGGGTGGAGAAGAGCACCACGAACGATCCCATTAAAAAGATATTCTTGGCGGCAGGTCCCACCGAATCGGTATAGATCCTTGAAATGGTCTCGATCATGCGGTATCCCTCGGGCACCTCTCCCCGCTGGTAGAGGATAGAAGCTCCCAGCAGGAAGAATGCGGCTGTTACGATGGTATAGACGATCATGGAGAGAAACGCATCCAGGTACATCACCCTGATCCATCCCCTGGCCCTCCTGCTCCACTCCGCGCTGTCATCCCTTGGCCCCGTGAACCTGGCATACCCTTTTTCGATGCACCAGTAGTTGTAGGAGAGGATCTCATCCCCTCCCACCCCGGTCAGCCCGAAAGCCGCCAGCGCATATCCCACGGTTCCCTTGGGTAATTTAAATGACAACCCTTCCGCCACATCGTTCCAGGTGACTGCAAAACCGGTCTTTTGGACCATGAAAAGCGCCAGCAATGTAAAGAGTGTGAACAGCCCCATAAAGACCAGCGAGATCTTCTCCACCACCCCGTAATAACCAAACAACATCACCGAGATCACCACCACCGCCGTCAGCATGGTCCAGGCCGCCACGGAGAGCCCGGGAATGGCGATATTCAGGATGATGGCCACGCCCCCGATGATGC
Source organism: Bacteroidota bacterium (assembly GCA_024640885.1). GTDB lineage: Bacteria > Bacteroidota > Bacteroidia > Bacteroidales. The sequence goes on from JAHEEC010000097.1 coordinate 3,349, forward strand.
CCCCCAGTTGCAGCGGTTTGAAGAGCCACAGCACCAGCCAGGACCATGCGCCCCAGCTGACCCGCCTCTTCCCGAACCGTGGCCCGGGGAGCTCATTCATCAGGTTCATGGCGGTAACGCCCCTGATGATGGTCTGGCGTCCAAACTCCAGCTGCAGCACGATCTTCACAAGGCAGCTCACCAGGATCACCCAGAGGGTCACAAATCCTGCCTTTGCCCCCAGTGAGGTTGTGGAAATCAGCTCACCGGATCCCACCACCGAAGCCGAAAGGATAAATCCCGGGCCGAGATATTTCAGTTTTTGCCGGAAGTTTGATGGAGCAGCCTGGACGGTTCCCCGGTCAACCAGGTAGGGATCTTTCTGGATTTTTGGTTTCATGCAACTAAAATATCAATTATTGTCACATGCCTCTCCTGGTATTTATCGGAAGAATAATTTTAGATCTTGTTGCCCGGTGCCCACCTGGCTTGCCACTCACCGAAAAGATCCAGTACCTTCTTTGGGGCACCGGTGTACCAGCCATATCCGTTTCGCCTTTCGTACCCGATCTCGGACAGGGAATATTTCTTTATGCCATCCCTGTCGCAGAAAAAGGGACGGTTGTCCGATAATTCATAGAATCTCGCCCAGAGCGGAGGTGCATCCTGATCAACCACAACCTGCCGGTCCCTTTTTCCCGCTTCATTGATGAAGGACTCCACCCTGATCCCTTCTATTTTTGACTTTTCAAACCACCTCACTGCACACTGGATGGCATTCACGACCTCCTCTGAAGGATTCTCAATCTGCATTAACAGCAATACGATGTCGGCCGACTCTGAGCCACTAAGCGAAGGCAATTCATAGGATCTGGCCTGGACAGGTTCCAGCGTGGCTGCATCATGCTGGGCGCACCATACCGTGGGTACACCGCCTTGTTTGTACTGGGTCTTCAGAATAAGCCCGATTCCCCTGTTGTAGGCTTCTTTGGCCTTTAAAATGGTTTGATCGTCAAACCTGATGGAAAAAGTATCACTCCGTTGTGATATGGCAAGCATCACCTTCATGATATTCACCATGGAACCGTCATTGAAGGTGATATGCCTGGAATAATTATCCTTTAAAGGATAGCACTGGGGCCACCCGCCATTTTCATATTGTGCTTCGATCAGGTAACCCACCCCCTTCAGAAAGGCGGATCTGCAGGGCTCATAACCGGTCTTCCCATACACCCTTGACAGGAAGATCAATTCCATGAATGTGGCACCGTTATCGGTGGTGGCTCCCTCATCCACCGGCTGAAGTTTCTGAAGCTTCCTTTTCTCATTGGCGGATAAAACCGTGTGCATGGGAATATTTTTAGGCCAGCCCCCGATGTCCCGTTGGTAAAGCAGCACATTTTCTGCGATCCGTATGGCTTCCGCTGAACCATACCACGCTTCAGGTTGATCGAAAACCACATTTCTCCATCTCAGCCCATCCAGATCCTGTTGAGCCAAGTGGGGGTGGTGGGACAACTGCATGAATCCGGCAAACTCAGATTCGCCCATGCGGACCGCCGGGGTTGCCGCTGATGTATCCAGAGAGACGGCCACTATTGCAGCAAGGATGATCAAACAGGGAGTAAAACGTTCCCCTGGTTTTTTACTTGTCATAGATCCATACTTAACCTGAATGCGTTAAACGATTTCCTGTCGGTCTCCTAACCCCGGGGCTATCTTTTCACCCTGGCGTTCCCCTGCCAGATGCTCCAGATCTGCTCCTCATCGGCCGGCTGGGCATAATCTGTTTCAAGGGTAGTGACCAGTGCACCGCTGGCCCAGCCATACTGGATCCATTTTTCCGGATCCCAGCCCCTGAGGATGGCATAGAGCATACCGCTTACAAAGCCGTCACCCCCGCCGATCCGGTCAAGGACATAGATCTCCCTGGGCTCGACCACGTGCCAGTTGTCATTCTCGGAAATGATGGCACCCCACATATGCAGGTTGGTACTGATCACCTGCCTCAGGGTGGTGGCAAATACGGATACGCCGGGAAATGCCTTCATGGCCCGGTGGATCATCCCCTTGAATCCGTCAATTTTGGCCCCCAGGTCATGGCCCCCGGCCTCCGGTCCCTCGATCCCCAGGCATAGCTGGAAATCCTCTTCGTTTCCAATGAGGATATCGGATACGGAGGCGATCTCTGCAAATATCCCGTGGAGCTCTTTTTCCCTGCCAACCCAGAATGAGGCACGGTGGTTCAGGTCAAAGGAGATCCGGGTCCCGTGTCTCTTGGCCGCCCTGGCAATCTCCAGGCAAAATTGACCGGTCTCGGGGGAAAGGGCTGCAATGAGGCCCGACAGGTGCACCACCTGGGCCCCATCTTTACCGAAAATGCGTTCCAGGTCAAAATCCTTCACATTGAGGGTGCGGCCCACCTCCCCTGCCCGGTCATTCTGAACCCTTGGACCCCTGGAACCATACCCGCTGTCTGCGATATTGATCTGGTGCCTGTATCCCCACGGATTGCCCTGGGGCACCTCCACTCCCTCGTAATCCATGTGCCGGCTGGCCAGGTTGTCCTTGATCATCCGGGCGATGGGACTATCCTTCACAAAAGTGGTGAGGATCTTCACCGGCAATCCCAGGTAGGAAGCCACACTCCCCACATTGGATTCGGCACTGGTGGCCTGCATCCTGAACAGATCGCTGCTGTGCACCGGCTGTCCATTGACCGGGGTGATCCGGATTCCCATGCTGGTGGGGATCACCATGGCGTATTTTGCATCTTTTTTCAATTTCATACCTGCTGTTTTTTTATGACTTTACAACTTTATCTAACTACCCTTGCAGAGCCCCCGCCCTTCACCTTCTCCACCTCCTCAAGGGTGGCCATGGTGGTATCACCGGGTGTGGTCATTGCCAGCGCACCGTGGGCGGCTCCGTATTCCACAGCTTCCTGGCCATCCTCAGTAGTCATTAATCCATAGATAAGCCCTGATGCGAAGCTGTCCCCACCGCCGACCCGGTCCAGTATTTCAAGGTCAGCGCGATGGGTTGCCTCATGAAATTCGCCTTTATAATAACAGATGGCCCCCCAGGAATTTACCGTAGCCGTTTTTACGGAGCGAAGGGTGGTGGCCGCCACTTTAAAATTGGGAAAGAGATTCACTGCATTCAGGATCATCTTTTTGAAACTGTCGGATTCCAGATGAGCCATTTGATCATCCATACCCTCCACCTCAAATCCAAGGCTTGCAGTGAAATCCTCTTCATTGCCGATCATGACATCCACATATTGGGCAAGTCTCCGGTTCACCTCCTGCGCTTTGGCAAGGCCTCCAATGGATTTCCAGAGTGAGGGCCTGTAATTCAGGTCATAGGATATGATGGTACCGTGCTTTTTGGCTGAGATCATCGCTTCTTCAATGACCCCGGGAGTGGTTTCTGAAAGTGCGGCATAGATCCCTCCGGTATGGAACCATTGGGATCCGAGGGTCCCGAATATGTGGTCCCAGTCGATATCTCCCTTTTTCAACTGGCTGGCCGCTGTCATTCCCCTGTCGGACACGCCCAGCGCACCGCGGATCCCGAACCCACGCTCCGTGAAGTTCAAACCGTTTCTGACCGTTCTGCCGATCCCGTCAAAAGGGATCCATTTAATGTGCTCCACATCCACCCCGCCCTGCATAATGAAATCCTCCACCAGCCTTCCCACTGGATTATCTGCAAAGGCCGTAATGACAGCCGTGGGCAACCTGAAACATTTTCGCAACCCACGGGCCACGTTGTATTCCCCTCCCCCTTCCCAGGCCCTGAACTGCCTGGCACTGTTAATCCTGCCCTCTCCGGGATCAAGCCTGAGCATCACTTCTCCCAGGGATACACAGGCATACCTGCAATGCTTCAACTTTTTGACTATGAGTTTCTCCATGGGTCAGTTGATTTGAATTTCACTCTTTTGCGTAATCGATTGCACAATAGCAAATTTACTATTTTTAACCGGCCTTTCAAATGGTTTTCAAATCATATTTTGCTTAGCTTTGGACCCAAAGCATCAAAAATGAAAGCGGCGGTTCTGACAAAGTATAACCGGATTGAATGGATGGAGGTGGAAAAACCCGGTTGCAAGCCGGGGGAGGTGCTGATCCAGGTTTCTTACGCATGCATATGCGGAAGTGACCAGCACATCCATAAAGGGGAATTCCACCCCAGGACACAAACCCCCATGATCATGGGCCACGAGTTTGCCGGGACCATCGTGGAAGTGGGTGCCGGAGTGACAGGTTTCAGTCCCGGTGACAAGGTGGCCCCCGATCCCATCATCTGGTGCGGAGAATGCCCTGCCTGCAAGATCGGGCAATACCCTGCCTGCACGAAACTCAAACTTATCGGGGTGGATTCCGACGGGGGGTTTGCGCAATTCATTGCCCTTCCACCCTCCATGCTTTACCTGGTCCCGCCCACCATTCCGGATCAGCATGCAGCCCTGGTGGAGGTGCTCAGCATCGGTTTTCATGCCAAGAACAAGGCCGGAGTCCGGGAAGGGGACGTGCTGGCTATCTGGGGCTCGGGCAAGGTGGGCCTTTCAATCCTGGAAGCGGTGCGGACCGTGACCAGCGGGACTGTCTTTATGGTGGATATCCTTGACCGGAGATTGAAGGTGGGGCCGGCCCATTACGAAAATGTGATTCCGGTCAATGCCATGAAGGAAAATCCTGTGGAGCGCATCCTGAAAGAGACCGGTGGCAGGGGCGTCGACATCGCCTTTGAAGCGGTAGGGCATGCACATGAGATTGAAAATGCCGTAAACCCGGTGAGGGGCTGCGTTCAGAGCATCCGGGGAGCCGGGACCGTTTGCGTACTCGGGTTGGGCAATGAACCCTCTCCCATTCTGTTCAAGGAACTGATCTGGAAAGAGGGCCGGATCGTAACCTCCAGGGTCAGCCACGGGGAATTTGCCGAAACCATTGATCATTTGAAAAGGGGAACCCTCAAACCGGAGGCGCTGATCACCCGGACCCTTCCTGCATCCAGGGCCCAGGAAGCGTTTGAATTGCTCGAAGCCGATCCTGGGAATAATATCAAAATCCTGCTGGACCTGGGCCATTCCTGATCATCTCCCGGGAGCAGGAGCATCTCCCATTTGAAGGGGCCGATCTGCGGGAAGTTTGCGGTCTAAAGATAGGGGTACCCCTGTTCAAGCAATCCCTCATTTTTAAGGGCATCCCAGAATCCGGCAGGGATCTCCCGTTGAATGGTCTCCACGTTCCGCTTCATTTTCTCAGGTTTACTTGTATTCAGGGCAACGCTGGCAATGGCCGGGTGAGAGATCCCGAATTGAAGCGATGCTGCTCCCGGGGAGACGCGGAATTGCTTGCAGACCCTGTGGAATCCTTCTCTCCAGCCAAGAAGGATCCGGCCCTGGTCCGAAGCCGGATTCACCTCCCGGTAATCAAACAACTGACCGCCGGTGAGAAACCCTCCGTGAAAAACAGCCGAATTGATAATTCCCACTCCAGTCCCATCAAGCCTTTCCATAAACGCCATGAGTTCATCGGGATGCCGGTAAATGGTAAAACTGTTGGCGAGCATGACCCAATCAAAGGGCACATGTGCGAATAGCTCCCTGATGATGGTCCAATCCTTGGATCCGATCCCCACAGCCGCAACCTGGCCCGCAGCCTTCAGATCGAATAAAGCCCTGTAGGACTCAAGGATCCCGTGGAACCGCCTCTCCCTGTCAGCCTGGTCCCGGGCAGCCGCCAGGTATTCATCGGGATCGTGAATGGAGACAAGTCCTGACCGGTAGCCGCCCCCCAGCAGCTCATTTCCCTGCCCCACACATTTTAAAATTTCATCATACCCGAAGGTCTGGATGCAATCGTTTTCCAGGCCGGCCCAGGCACCGGGTTCAAAGGTGGGCTCATCCGAAGTCAACGGAACCCTGTACCATCCCAGTTTGTTGCTGATGATAATGTCGGAAGGGTCAATATCCAACCTGGCCAGGCCCTTTCCGATCTCCTCCAGCGCCAGTCCGGCTCCATATTTTCCCGCCGTATCGATCACCACCGGTTTTTCGGTGCATGCAAACCAGCCGGATATGAGGGCCAGCTTCTCCTCAGGGGAGAGGACCCTGTAGAGGTTGCCCAGGTAGCTGGTCCCGTAGATGATCTTCGGGACCACGATCCCCGTATTCCCCAGAGATGATTTCAAGTTGAGCTTCATATGGGTCACTGTGTGGACCTAATGGGCAAATGCCCTGGTTCTGTAGCCATAGATGGCAACCACCACAAAACAGAACAACGGAATCACGAATGAAAAATTCTCGGCAGGCATGGAGAAAACCGTGCCCATCTTTATGATGGCACCCTGCATGGGGGGCATCACGGAACCTCCCAGGATGGCCATGATCAGACCTGCAGCCCCGAACTTTGCATCCTCACCCAGTCCCCTGAGGGCGATTCCATAGATGGTGGGGAACATCAGGGACATGAAGGCAGATACACCCACAAGGCAGTAAAGCCCGATGATGCCCTGGAAAATAATCACCCCTGCAACCAAAAGGAATCCTCCCATGGCAAAAAACATGAGCAGGCGCCCGGGTCTCACATACTTCATGAGGAAGGTGCTTATGAACCGGCTGGCAATAAAGAGCGCCATGGCCACAATATTATATTGCTGGGATAACACCTCGGCCTCCTGTTCCCCCATGCCCTGGCTCATAAAATAGCGGGTTCCGTAATGTACGATGAAAGTCCAGCACATGATCTGCGCGCCCACATAAAAAAACTGGGCCACCACGCCCTCCCTGTAGCGGGGCAGGGAGAAGATCCTTTTCAGCGTAGGAAAAAACTGGATGCCATGTTTTGAATCTGCATTGCGGGGCATGGGCACCATGGCGATGAGTACCAGCATCAAAATGATCACGATCCCGATCACAATGTAAGGGGAACTGAGGATCTCCAGGTCACTCATTTTTACGGACTCAAATTCCACAGGGGCCAGCAGCTGGCGCTGGGCCGTATCGCGTGGATCGAGCCGTGCCTGGATAAAGGTTTTGGCAATAAACATCCCGGTAATGGAACCGATGGGGTTGAATGATTGTGCCAGGTTGAGCCGCTGGGTGGAAGTCTCCTCCGCTCCCATGGAGAGGATATAAGGGTTGGCACTTGTTTCAAGAAATGACAATCCGCAGGTGAGGATAAAATAGGCGATCAGGAAAGGGGCATAAAAACCGATGGCGCTGGCCGGGATGAACAGCAGGGCACCGGTGGCATACAAACCGAGCCCCACCAGGATCCCTGCCTTGTAGGTGAACCTCCTGATAAAAATCGCTGCGGGAAAAGCCATGGCAAAATAACCTCCATAGAAAGCCACCTGTACAAGGGATCCCTGCACCGTGTTCATGAGAAAAATTTTGGAAAATGCCTTGACCATGGGATTGGTGATGTCGTTGGCGAACCCCCAGAAGGCAAAACAGGAGGTGATCAGTATAAAAGGCACCAGATACTTTTTATCCAGCACTTTATGCTTCTTATTTTCCATGGTATTTCTATTCAAGTTGATAGCAATTGATGGCATTCAGGCTGCAGATCCTCTCTTTTTCCACTTCTTCCATTCCCCCGATGAACCGGAGGGGCAATTCCATGACCTGACCGTACTCAGCCCCCAGCAGGCAAACGGGCCAGTCACTCCCCAGCATGATCCTCCGGGTTCCGAATGCGGCAAGCACCGTCTCCAAATATGGCACAAATTCTTCATATCTCCATCGGGCTGTGTCCGCTTCGGTCACCATCCCCGAAATCTTGCACCATACATTGGGCAGTGTGGCCAACGCTTCCATATCATTCTTCCAGGGTTGCATGACCCCCGACCTGATGAATGGTTTTGCGAGGTGATCCAGCACAAAGCGCTGTTCCGGAAACTGTTCCGCCAGGATATAGGCACGGCCCAGGTGCTTTGGAAAGAGAAGCAGGTCATAGACCAGTTTATATTCCTGCAGCTTCTCCATGCCTTTCAGGAAAGCGGGCCGAAGCATAAAATCATCATCAGGTTCATCATGAAGGAGGTGCCTGGCTCCCACCAGCCTGGGATGGGTGGCGAATTGTTCCAGCTGGTCAGCCAGGTGTTCCGACAGGAGGTCAAACCAACCCACCACCCCCCTGATAAAAGGGGTGCGCCCTGCCTCCTCCAGGAGCCATTGGGTCTCCCGGATCGACTGCCTGGCCTGCACCACGATGGTGCCTGACACCCCGGCCTTTTCCATCTCATATGCCAGGTGAGCCGGTAAATAGTCCCGCTTAAGCACCTCCATGGATGGACCGATCCATCCATATTCGGGTGCATTGTAGTGCCAGAGGTGATGGTGTGCATCGATAAGCATAAGGGTGGCAGCTCAACGGGTGACTATTCACTCATTTTATAGATGCGCTCGATGGGCTGCCACTTTTCCTCCGCAGTGGCGTTTGGGGAGGTGCGCTGGAACCTGGATACATAGGCCTCCCATTCTGATTGCCTTGGTTTTCCTGCAAGCGCGGCCATGGCACCATCGTGATCAAAATCCGGTGTTGTATCCATGATCATGAAAAGGCGTGTCCCCACGATGTATATCTCCATATCCAGGATCCCCACTTCCTTCATACCCCGGGTGATCTCGGGCCATATGGCTCCCGGAGCGTGTACTTTTTTATACGCTTCGATGAGTGCCGGATCATCTTCAAGGGCTAGTGTTTTACAGAACCGCTTGAATTGGTTATAACTGCGTGCGGAGGGGTAATGCATGGGCATGGCATATTATTTTAAGATCCTGATCACTTCTGAGGTACCTTGTGCACTGTGCAATTGAAGGAGATAGACTCCCTGTTCCTGATGGGTCATGGGAAGCTCGATCCTGTTTTCATTTCCGATCTGCTGGAACTGTTGAACCCTCCCGGTCATATCGATCAAAGCAAGAGAGGCATACCCCCCGCATTGATCCACTGTAAGCAGCTCTCCCACCGGGTTGGGGTAAACCTTCACGAACCCGGCAGGTTTTATCCCGGTGCCGACCACGAGAATTTGTCGAAAATCAGAGAGTGCCGGATCACCCGCGAGGTTGCCTGTGCCTCCGGTTGCGGCAACCGGGGTCACCTGGAAGGCCACGTATTTTTCCCTCATGGAGTCTGCCACCACATAAGTCAGCTGATTCGCCCCTTCCAGTCCACGCATGTCACTTCCTTCCGGATCTGATGCCACGAACCACTGAAACAGGCTTTCACCCTCTTCATCCCCGTTTACATCACTGTAGAGATAGGATCCGGTGAGGATCGAAGCCACAAACAGGTCCCCGGAAAAGCTTGCCTGTCCGGCTTCAGGCGGGCTCGCCAGGGGTGCATCGGGATCCGTGACCTCGAATTCATCCAGGGGCTCAGGCGCCTCCCAGTTCCATTCAGGCAGTTCATCCACGGTGATAATCAGGGTATCATTGTACACCGCACTCAGCCTCTCTTCACCCACTGCCCGTGGAAAACTCCCGCTCCAGATCGAGAACCATGACCACCAGGTACCGTAATCGATGATGTGTTGCGGGATTGGAATGGTCCCTGATTCGGAGAGGGTGAGCAGTTTCCTTCCATCAA
>JAHEEC010000218.1 GCA_024640885.1 Bacteroidota bacterium
AAGTGGATGGCACCTCCATGGATCAATAGCCTTTCATCGGCCGGGTATCTGCCGGCTACCGGGCATTCAAGGGCCACTGCAATTTCTTCCAGGCTACATGCACCCAGGGCATGCTGGACCAGGTCATAAAAAACAAAGTTCCCCGGGGTGAGCTCATCAACTTTCCCGAAGTCTTCCTGTATACTGCAGTTGGGGGTGTCGCCAAAGAGAATTTTTGGTGCGTGGCGCCCAAATTGCTTTTTTAATCCTCCCAGGTCTTCCATTGCCTTCCGGTGAACGGCAGCCATTTCGATCCTGCTTCCCGCTTTGTAGGAATGACCGGCGTGACAGTAGAAACCATGAAACTCCAGGTTCCTGTTTGCAGCAGCCTTGACCATAATCTGTTCGATCAGATCCGGATTCTCCGTCCTGATCCCGGTCCGGCCATATCCCGTATCGATATCAATATAAAAACCTATGCGCCCGGGGATATGATTGAGGAAGGGGAGCGCAGCCGGACTATCCACCAGGATGGAAAGCTTGCAGGAGCTGGATAATTGCACGAGGTCCTTGAGGGCACCAGGCTGGAAGGGAAAGGCCACCAGGATATCCTTCCATCCCGAGCTGGCAAAATATGCTGCCATTCTAAAGGAGGAAACCGTTATGGATTTCACCCCGAAGTCCCGGAACCAGTCCGCAATTTCAGCACTCTGGTGGGTTTTGCAGTGTGGCCTGAAGGAGAGCTTGTTTTGCTGCGCCTTCCGGGCCATTTTTTGGATATTTTGCAGGCACTTCTCCTGATCCAGCAGGAGTCTTGGCATGGTGCTCATTGGACTTATTCCTGAATAAGCTCGTTCCCCCAGAGATTGCTGTCCCCGCCCATATTTTTACGCCATTCGTGCCGCCAGCGATGGATGTCGATCATATTGATCACGGGCATAAGCCTGCGTGCCTCTTTGTCAGGGATGGGTTCCAGCCTCACAGGGGCATCCTGGTACCAGTAGGCCACCGAGGCCATCTCCAGGGTAAGCACGTTGTTGTGTCCGTGCTCAATCGTAAATAGCAGGGATTTGTCAAAGTAGACCGGATCTTCAATATGAAAACGGAAGCAGTGGGTCCGGCCCATCCACATCAGCTGATCCGGAACACGGGCATAACCAAAATAAGCATGACTGTACAACTCATTGGGGCACCAGGAGGAGTTGAAATAATCCTCCGTGCCGGTTCCATGGAGTACAGGTTTTTCCGAACCGTCAATGAAAAACATATCATCCCCCTCGCCATACCAGACCGGGGTGGGACAGTTGACAAAGTAATTCACTCCAACGTAGTGTCCTTTGCCACTTGTTTCCAGGATCTTATAATTTCGTTCTCCCAGCGGATTTTTTCCAGTTTCTGCAGGGAGGATGCCCCATTCGTTCTCTCCTTCAGGGGCAGCCTGTGTCACCTCCTGGTTGTACCAGGCATGGAAGTAGGCCAGGGATGGCCCCGCCTGTTCCTGCTCCGTGTAGTCGATGTAATAGTAAAAGGCTCCTATCTTGATATCGGCCTGGTTCTCAATCTCGATTTTAGCTCCCTTTGCAAAGGGCATTTTGAAATAGGACACCAGTGCATTTCCTTTGACCGGGGAAGCGGCCAGGGGAAGGGAAACCCAGGGATAGGTCTCATCCCAGCCCTGACCGAAGAAGGGACCGATGGGGGATTCCACCGAGGGGTATTCATTTCCATCCCAGTACATCCGGAGGATGATATCTGACCTATTTAATTCGGGAGCTTCCGGACTGATGGTGATCCAGATGTGGTTGATGCATCCGGCACCCTCTATTTCGGCCAGGGTCCTGGTTTCACCCGGTTCTATATTCTCGAAACGGTCGTTGTTGCCTCCCGATCGGTCATAGGAGCTGATCCGTTTGCTTTTTACGCCTTCTTTAATAGTGGTGAGGTTCTCCAGGGCAGATTGTGCACTGAGGGATGTGAGGGAGAAGGGGAGAAGCATCATTGTCCCCAGCAGCAGCTGCCTGTTAAATTTTTTCATGTTTTTCGGGTAAGTATTTCTGAGAGTAGAAGACTGGATATGCAGAAAAGGAGGAAGAGGTAGAAACCTCCCAGTAACCCTGTTCCGTTGGTGGTAAAGATCTCCACAGGTTTTGCCGATTCGGATAGTATGTCCAGCTGATTGCTGATGATTCCATCGAAACCGATGTAGGCCATAAAGATGGCCACCACCAGCACGTCGGCCATGGACCATTTCCCAGACTTGATCACAAAAAAACGGATCAGCCAGTTTTCCCTGATTTTTCCTGAGCCGTATGCGTACAGCAGGGAACTGATCAGTTTGGACAGGGGGAAGATAATACTGAATGTAAATACCAGCACTCCTACGAAGATCATGGGAAGAGAACCTTCTTCAATCAGGATGCGAACCACATCGGTGATGCTTTTACTCTGGAAAAAAATGATGTTGTTCTGAAAAATGACATCCTCCCCCATCAGTTTTAAACTGAGCAGGTCTATTTTTGCCTCCAGGTCGATCATGGGAGTGGTAATGCCCCCCAGCAGGAGGCTGAGGGAGGCCAGAATCAGCAGAGCAGACTGCGGTTTACTTAATTTTTGCCGCGCGATCAGGTTGAGCATGAAAACGGCACTGACCAGAGCCAGGATCAGGATCAGCCTGTAATTGATCCCCTCCTCCTTCACTTTAATCAGCTTACTGAGCAACTCTTTGCACTGTGCCTTGCTGGAACAGTTGTACCTCTCCATAACCGCGTGAAGCGGATCCATGGGATCCAGGTTATAGGTGGAGGCTGTAATTTCGCCCAGTTTGTCCAGAAGAAACTGCTGCATCACCTCCTTGTTTTCTGGATTGCTCAGCTCCAGGAGCAGCGTGTTGGCGTAAGAAGGTATACTGTCCCGCAATTCATCAAAATTGATGGCGAATCCGGCCAGGAAGCGTTTCATGCCGGTGAGCTTACCCGAAGTTCGTTCGAACATCATCACTTCCACCTCATCGATCATGAGGTTTAGGACGCTTTCAAGGTTCTGGAGGACCACCTCCCGGCTCTGGGGTGTTAGCTTAAACTCAACAATTTTAATACTCAGTATGGTGGCCATCTGGTAGGCCCATTCATCCGTATTCAGTAATCCATACCGGATATGATTTACTTCGGCCAGCTCGGTCTTAAGCACCTGCAGTTGCCTGGCATGGCTGATGAGTTGCATGGTCAGAACCAGGGCTGCAAGGACTGCGGCCGTGCTGATCACAATTTTCAGATGAACTCCTCTTATCTTGTTCTCAGTCATCGGATTTTCCCATTGACGCAGCATAAGTTACTGAAAAAGATTTTATCTCTTATATTTGAGGCTTCTTTTATGCATAAAATCCATCGCAAATGAAATCTTATTATGCCCTCCTGATCCTTGCTGCTATTGCTGTTGGTACGAATCTCCAGGCACAACCGGACCCGGTAATGGAGCGGATTGTGAAAATCGGTCAGACCGATAACCGGACCATGGATCACCTGGATGTCCTGTGTAACCGTTTCGGGGGAAGACTCATTGGTT
>JAHEEC010000098.1 GCA_024640885.1 Bacteroidota bacterium
GTTATCATATAGACGATATCATCTTTCACCACCAGGTCTCTACCTTCGACAAGCTCTGCACCCATTTGCTGGGCCAGATAGGCATGCTCAAAGAATGCCGAATTATATATGCCCGGAGTGAGCACCACGATATTCACCGGGGAGGCACCGGACAAGGATTCCAGCATATCACGCAGGTAATGCGTGTAGTCATAGATGGGCCGTACGCGAAGTTTCTCGAACAATTCGGGAAAGGTCCTCTTAAGAATCTCACGGTTTTCAAGCATGTAGGATACTCCTGAAGGGCTGCGCAGATTATCTTCCAGGACATAATAATTCCCATCGCCGCCACGGATTAGATCTGTGCCTGTAATATGACTCCAGACATTTTCTGGCGGTTTTAAGCCTTTGCAATGGTTTAAATAAGTCGCACTGGACAGGATCAGTTCCTTCGGGATAATTTTATCCTTTAAAACCTTCTGATCATTATATAAATCGTCGAGGAAGAGATTTAAAGCTACGATGCGCTGCGTCAGGCCCTTCTCGATACAATCCCACTCCCAGCCACTTAATATCCTGGGAATAATATCTAAATGTAAGATGCGCTCAATGCTCTGGGTATCGCTGTAAACATTGAATGTCATGCCTAATGAAAGCTGAGCCCTGTCGGTAGAATGCTGAAGAAAATTCAGTTTTTTCCACCCGATTTGCTTCATGCGTTCCTGGAATAAGGCGTACTGGGGCCTTATTTCATTATTCTCATCAAGCATTTCATCGAAGAAACCTTCTGTATCATACCTATTTAAATCAACCTTGGCCATATGCAAACGAGCTCTTTCATTTCAATTATAAAAGTAGTGCTTATTTAGATTGATTTCACAAAACTCATTTAATTCTCTGGATTTTAACCCTTTTCCTTTCAGGGTGCCTGTTGCGTACCGCATTCGGCGATCGAACCATCACAGGCGAATGGGTGTTCTATATAAAACACCTCAGATGAACCACCAGCTTAAAGTTAAGAAGACCATTGAAATTACTGCCTCTCTTATGGAGGTATGGCACGCACTTACGGATCAGGAGACCATAAAAAAGTATTTTTTCGGAACCACAGCCATCTCCGACTGGGAGGAAGGCAGTTCCCTGGTGTTCAGGGGAGAATGGGAGGGAAAATCCTACGAGGATAAAGGGACCATCCTGGAGGCTATTCCCGGGGAGATGCTGAAGTATGATTACTGGAGCGGATTTTCCGGCCTGGAGGATAAGCCTGAGAATTATTCCGTGGTGACCTATACCCTGGAGCAGGAAGTCGATGGAACGATCCTGGAGTTAAGACAAAAGGGTTTTGCCGACGAGCAGGCGCTTGCACATGCAGAAGGAGGCTGGACCAAGGTCCTTCAGAACCTGAAAGATTTGCTTGAAAAGGAGCAGGATTAAGACGATTTATCCCGGATCCCTGACTTATAGCTGTGCGGTAAAATGCAGCTCATCGACCCCGGCCACATTGGCCAGGTTCTCTAAGAGGTCAGTTTCCATGCGTCCCCGGACATGCACCAGCACGTTCTCGTCGCCCCCCACCACAACAATCAGGTCCCTGAGTTTGCCATTCTTTTCCCGGGCGGCAATAATTACGTCCTCATCTTCCTCATGCACTTCCATCAGCAACTGGTAGTCGTTATTCAGGCCGGAGAGATTGATCTCTTCGGTAAAGTTCACCCCGGGATAGAGGTAGGGATCATCGATGGTAAGTACAGTTACAGACCGCAGTGATTTTAGCAGTGCCTTCTCTTCCCGATCCAGATCCGCAATGGAACCGGCCAGTTTCATTACAAAACCCGGGATTCTCAGGGCCACCACGCCCTCTTCCCCTTTGTACTGGTAATACAGCCTGTCAAATCCTGCTGGCTGGGCAAATAAAGTTAGTCCTGTCGAGATGATCAGAAGGGATAGTATCAGTTTTTTCATGATGCTCGTCTTTTGGGTTCTGTATGTAAGACGAACTCCTCCCGATCTTGTTACAGCATTCAGGGCGCTGATTTTCGATTTTTTTGAAGGGAGGCCAGGTTGCCTTTTAATTTAGTATAGCCGGCTCGTTCCACCGGCGATTGATGGAACAGCCGCCTGTACTTTTCCAGGCTCAGGTTCTGCCAGCTTTCCCGGCTCATTTCCAGCACTTCCTCATCCGGATTGAAAGCAGGTTCCCGGTGGTTCTCGGCTTTTCTGTTCCAGGGGCATACATCCTGGCAGATATCACAGCCGAACACGCGTCCCGCTAACTTAGCTTCCAGCTCCGGTGAAATCTCCCCCTTGTTTTCAATGGTCTGGTAGGAGATACATCTTTCCGCATCAATGCTTCGTTCATCCAGGATGGCCCGGGTTGGACAGGCTTCAATGCAACGATTACAGGAGCCGCAGAAATCATTTTCCGGTACCAGGTTGTATTCCAGGTCCAGGTCCAGGATAATTTCACCGATAAAGACAAAAGAGCCTGCTGTTCTTGAAATCAGGTGGGAGTTTTTTCCGATCCATCCCAGTCCGGCCCGCCTGGCCCAGGCCCGGTCAAGCACGGGGGCCGAATCCACGAATACCCGGCCCGCTGTCCCGGGATGCATGGACTTGATAAAATCAAAGAGCAGATGCATCCTGTCTTTCATAACAAAGTGATAATCCCTGCCATAGGCGTACTTGGACAGGAGGGGAGCCTCCGGATCTTTTTGTACCCTGTCGGTGTAGTAGTTAAAAAGCAGGGAAATCACCGTTCTGGCTCCCTCCACCAGGAGGGTGGGATCGGTGCGCTTCTCAAAGTGATTGGCCATATAGCCCATCGTTGCATGGTGGTTCTTCTGCAGCCATGTTTTTAAGCGCCGGGCATCCTCGGGCAATGCTTCTGCCCTGGAAAAACCGCAAGCGGCAAATCCCAGCTCCAGCGCCTTCTCCTTGATGGCAGCCGATGTCACTGTTATGGATTTATCCTGAGTCACAATGGTAAGATAATCAAACCAGGGATAGGTGCTCCCGGAACTACAGCAGACCCAGTTCCAGCCTGGCCTCTTCCGAGAGCATCGACTTGTCCCACTGGGGTTCAAACACCAGCTTGATGCTGGTTTTTTCCACCTCTTCCAGGGCATTGACTGCATTCTCCACGTCCATCATCAGCATATCCACCATGGGGCAGTTGGGCGCGGTGAGGGTCATTTCTATCTTTGCTTCCTTTTCTTCGGTATAATCGATCTCATAGATCAGTCCGAGATCATAAACATTCACAGGGATCTCCGGATCGTACACTGTTTTCAATGCTTCTACGATCTTTCCTTCTATCTCTAAAAAATCCAGCGATTCACTCATGATTACTTGTTTTGGTTCTCTTTGGCCTGGTAAGCCAGTGCGTAAAGACGCATTTTTTTCACCATGGCCAGAAGTCCGTTGGAGCGCGTGGGGGACAGGTTTTGTCTCAGACCGATTCCATCAATAAAGAAGAGATCGTTCTCCAGGATCTCCGCCGGTGTCCGGTTGTTCATCAGCTTAACCAGCAGGGCTACAATGCCTTTGACAATGATGGCATCGCTATCCGCATCAAACTTCAGCCTGCCCTCCACCAGGTCTGCATGCAGCCACACCCTGGACTGACAGCCATTGATCAGGTATTCGCTGGTTCGGAACTGCGGATCGATGGCTGGAAGGTCGTTTCCCAGTTCGATCAGGTAGTTGTAACGGTCGAGCCAGTCGTCAAATACCGAAAATTCTTCTACAATATCCTCCTGTGTTTGCCTGAAATCATTCATCTTTTCCTTCTTATGAGAGCATGGCAATGGTTCGCTTAATACCCTCTGCCAGGGTGTCTACTTCCTCTTTGTTATTATAGAACACCAGAGAGGCCCTGATGGTTCCATCAATTCCAAAATGGTCCATCACCGGCTGGGTGCAATGGGTTCCTGTTCGAACGGCTATGCCCATCTTATCAAGTATCATGCCCGCATCGTAGGTATGTATATTTTCCAGCCGGAAGGAGAAGACCGAAATTCGTTCAGCTGCATCTCCGTATATCTTCAATCCCTGAATAGCTCCCAGTTTTTCCAGGGTGTAGTCGCTCAGCTCCTTTTCATAGGCGCCGATGGCTTTAAAACCTATGGATTGCAGGTAATCGAGTGAAGCAGACAGGCCGATGGCCCCGATATAATTGGAAGTCCCGGCTTCAAACTTAAAAGGCAGGGTGTTGTATGTGGTCTGTTCAAAGCTTACCTGGTCTACCATATCACCACCACCCTGGTAGGGGGGAAGCTCTTCCAGCAGGGCTTCCTTTCCGTAAAGTACACCTGAGCCGGTGGGCCCGAAAATCTTATGGGAGGAAAAAACATAAAAATCACAATCCAGCTCTTGCACATCAACCGCTCCATGCTGTACCATTTGCGCCCCGTCAAGCAATACCGGAATATTCCGTTCATGGGCCTTCCGGATCACCTCCTTCACCGGATTAATGGTTCCCAGGGAATTGGATGCATGCGTGAGCGCCACTATCCTGGTTTTATCGTTTAACAGTTCATCGAGGCTCTCCAGTTTCAGTTCCCCGCGGTCGTTGAAGGGGATTACCTTCAATGTAGCAGCTTTGCGCTCACAAAGCATCTGCCAGGGCACAATGTTGGAGTGGTGTTCCATCTCGGAAATCAGAACCTCATCGCCCGGACGGACAAATTTTTCACCGAAGGAAAAAGCCACGGCGTTGATGGAACCGGTGGCACCACTTGTGAAGATGATCTCCCGGGTGGAGGCGGCATTCAAAAAGGCGCGGACCGTCTCCCTGGCTGCTTCATATCGTCCTGTCATCTGCTCACTCAGGTAGTGGATTCCGCGGTGAATGGAACTGTTCTGCTTCTCCTGCAGTTCCCTGATGGTGTCGATCACCACCCTTGGTTTCTGGGTGGTGGCACCGTTATCCAGATATACCAGGGGCTTGTTGTAAACCTGCTGCAGCAGTATGGGAAAATCATCCCTGATCTTTTTTATATCGAAGCCCATGATATGCTGTCTTAATCCTCGCAGTGCATGGCACAGTTATTACATCTTGAGAGCTCTCCGCGAAGCCGTTTGCTGACCAGGTCGGTAATCCGATCCTGCAGGGAGGGCTGCTTGATCTTGGAGATCACATCCCATGTAAATGCATCCATCAGCATCAGCCGGCTTTCATCTTTCGGGATTCCCCGGGACTGCAAATAGAACAGGGCTTCCTCATCCAGCTGACCCACGGTGGCACCGTGACTGCATTTCACATCATCCGCATAGATTTCAAGCCGGGGTTTGGTGTGCATCCTGGCAGTATCGGACAGCAGGATATTGTTATTGGTCTGGAAGGCTTCGGTTTTCTGTGCATCCCGGTGGACATGGATCTTTCCGTTAAATGCCCCCGTAGAGGAATCATCCAGGACCCCTTTGTAATGCTGATTGCTGGTGGAGTGTTCCCTGAGGTGTTCAATAACTGTATAACTGTCCACATGCTGCATCTTATCTATAAGAAAAAGGCCCAGCGCACTGGTTTCAGCACCCTTGCCTTCCAGATTGATGCGCAGGTTATTCCTGACAATTCCCCCGTGCAGGGTAATGGTGCCATGCTGGCAACGGGAGTTACTTTCCTGCTTGATCCAGGTATTGGTCACCTGGCAGGAATTGTTGTGTTCGTTTTGCAGCCTCAGCAGGTCCATGTCCGCATTCTCACCTGTATATACCTCGGTAACCGAGTTGGTCAGAAACATGTGGGGGCTCAGGGTGTGATCACAGATAATCACCTGGGCTGAAGCATGGGGTTCCAGCACCAGCAGGTTCCTGTGTTGCACCATCTGGTTCTTGTCCGAAAGAAGCAGGTTGATGATCTGGACAGGCCGCTCCATCTGCACGCCTTCCGGCACATAGAGAAATATTCCATCCTGTGAGAATGCTGTATTCAGGGCCACAAAGGGTTCATCCTTTAGAGGAGCGTTTTTCCCCAGGTATTTTTCAACCAGATCGGGATACTGAACGATGGCCTCTTTCAGCCCGCCGTATATAATTCCGTTATCCAGCCTGGTCAGTCCGCCCTCCCCGTTCTGGTGGAAGAAACCGTTAAGCACAGTCAGCACGTTGGAATCCAGCATCGGAACGTCGCACCGGAAGATGTCGGCATCATCGAAGTGAATATGCCTGGGTTGAAAATCAAAGGAGAGTTCCCCATCAAACACAGGTTCCAGGTGGGTATACTTGTAGCTCTCTTCCTTGCGCCCGGGGAACCCTTCCTGCTGAAAGCTTTTAATGGCCTTTTCGCGAAGCGCTTTCAGAAAGAGCGGATCGTCTTTCCCGATCTGTTCCCTGTTTTGATGAAACAGCTCCAGGTATTTATCTGTCGTTTGCATCAACTTCCTGTTTGATCCAGTCATATCCATGCTCTTCCAGTTCCCTGGCCAGTGATTTATCGCCCGATTTAACGATGCGCCCCTTGTAGAGCACGTGAACCACATCGGGAACAATATAGTCCAGCAAACGCTGGTAGTGTGTAATAACGATGGTTGCGTTTTCCGGCGAACGGAGCTTATTGACTCCGTTGGCTACAATGCGCAGTGCATCAATATCCAGGCCTGAATCGGTTTCATCGAGTATGGCCAGCCTGGGCTCAAGCAAAGCCATCTGGAAGATCTCATTTTTCTTTTTCTCACCTCCTGAGAATCCCTCGTTCACCGAGCGGTTGGTCAGGTCGGAATCAATCTCAACCACCTTTTTCTTCTCCCGCATTAATTTCAGAAAATCCGAAGCAGGCAGGGGATCCTGTCCCCTGTATTTCCGCATGGAGTTGATAGCCGTCCGTAAAAAATTGACCATGCTCACCCCCGGAATTTCTACCGGGTACTGGAAGCCAAGGAAAATACCTTCCCGGGCCCTGTCCTCCGGGCTCAACTCGGTCAGATCCTTCCCTTCATACAGGATTTTTCCCTGGGTGATGTTGAAATAGTCTCGTCCGGCCAGTGCAGAAGCCAGCGTACTTTTACCCGAACCGTTCGGTCCCATAATGGCATGTACCTCTCCGGCCTTCACCGTCAGGTTGATCCCCTTCAGGATCTCTTTATTTTCGATACTGACCCTTAAGTCTTTTATCTCTAGCATAGGTATATTCATCTTTTCTTTCACTTTCTAAGCTGGCACAGTTCAAAGCGGCGGCAGGGACTTAAAAACAGGCCGACTTTAGCCAACACTGCCTTCCAGGGTGATGGCCAGTAATTTCTGTGCCTCCACGGCAAACTCCATCGGTAACTTATTCAGCACCTCTTTGGCGTAACCGTTTACGATCAGGCTGATGGCATTCTCCGTATCGATGCCCCGCTGGTTGCAATAAAATATCTGATCTTCCCCGATCTTGGATGTGGTGGCTTCATGCTCCACGACGGCGCTCCGGTTGTCAACCTCCAGGTAAGGAAAGGTGTGCGCCCCGCATTTGTCGCCCAGAAGCAGGCTGTCACACTGGGAGAAGTTCCTTGCATTATGCGCTCCCTTAAGCACTTTGACCAGTCCGCGATAGGAATTTTCACTCTTCCCGGCACTGATCCCTTTGGAAATAATGGTGGAGCGGGTGTTCTTCCCGATATGGATCATCTTGGTCCCCGTATCGGCCTGCTGGTAGTTGTTGGTGACCGCCACTGAGTAAAATTCACCCACCGAATTATCTCCTCTGAGAATGCAGCTGGGATATTTCCAGGTGACTGCAGACCCGGTCTCTACCTGGGTCCAGGAGATCTTGGAATTGTCCCCTTTGCAGATTCCCCGCTTGGTTACAAAATTGTAGATTCCCCCCTTGCCTTCCTTATCGCCCGGGTACCAGTTCTGAACCGTTGAATATTTGACTTCGGCATTCTCCATGGCAACAATTTCCACAATGGCAGCATGCAACTGGTTCTCATCGCGCATGGGAGCTGTGCAGCCCTCCAGGTAGCTCACATAGGAGTCGTCTTCGGCCACAATAAGGGTGCGTTCGAACTGGCCCGTATTGGCCGCATTGATCCGGAAATAGGTGGAAAGCTCCATGGGGCAGCGCACTCCCTTTGGGATGTAACAGAAGGATCCGTCACTGAACACCGCCGAATTGAGGGCCGCAAAAAAGTTATCGGTGTAGGGGACCACCGAGCCCATGTATTTTTTAATCAGGTCGGGGTGGTTTCTGACCGCTTCACTGAATGAGCAGAAGATGATTCCCTTATCGGCCAGCGTATCCTGGAAAGTAGTTTTCACCGAAACGCTGTCCATTACCGCATCCACGGCTACCCCCGCCAGTTGTTTCTGTTCCTCAAGGGGAATCCCCAGCCTGTTAAAGGTGTCCAGCAGATCCGGGTCCACCTCGTCCATGTTTTTGTATTTGGCCTCCTGTTTGGGAGCCGCATAGTAAATAATATCCTGGTAGTTGATCTCCGGGATCCGCAGGTGCGCCCACACGGGCATCTTCATGGTCTGCCAGTGCCTGAAGGCCTTCAGCCTGGATTCGGTGAGCCATTCCGGCTCTTCTTTTTTGGCTGAAATCAGCCGGACCACATCTTCGTTCAGGCCCTTCGGAATGGTTTCGGTGTCTATATCGGTATGAAATCCAAACTTATAATCACTACCTGTTACCTCATTCAATATCTTCTCCTGATCTGTCACTGCTTCTGCTGTTTTGGCTCTTACCCGGACCGGCTAATTGTAAATAAGATTAATTTAAAATAGGTCCAAATATACAAAAACTTGTTCTTACATTTGTATTACAACAGGGCAATTGAATTGTTCAGGAAATAAAAAGCGCTTATGAGCTCAAAAAAAATCCGAACCATTGAAGAGATGGGGGAATTCGGGCTTATCGACCACCTGACGTCGGACCTTGCCAGGAGGCAGGACAGTACCTTTGTTGGAGTGGGCGATGATGCCGCCGTGATCGATCACGGAACTTATGTACAGGTGCTGACCACTGATCTTCTGCTGGAAGGGGTCCATTTTGACCTGGTTTATACCCCCCTGAAACACCTGGGTTACAAGGCCGTGGTGGTCAACCTGTCGGATGTCTACGCCATGAATGCGGCTCCCCGGCAGATCACCGTATCTCTTGGAGTTTCGGGTAAGTTTTCAGTGGAGGCCCTGGAGGAATTTTATACAGGGGTGAAACTGGCCTGTGAACGTTACAATGTGGACCTGGTGGGAGGCGACACTTCTGGTTCGATGACCGGACTGCTGATTTCGGTAAGCGCCGTAGGAACCGCCCTGAAGGAGGAATTGACCCTGAGAAGCACCGCCCGGAACAACCAGCTGATCTGTGTGACAGGTGACCTGGGTGCAGCTTATATGGGTCTTAAGATCCTGGAGCGGGAGAAACAGCTGCATGCGGAGGATCCGGGATTCCAGCCTGCCTTGAGCGGGTATGATTACATCCTGGAGCGTTACCTGAAGCCTGAGCCCCGGGTGGATGTGTTACTGGCCCTGAAAGAGGCCGGTATTGTGCCCGGTGCCATGATAGATGTGTCGGACGGGCTCGCCTCTGAACTCCTGCATATCTGTAAAGCATCGCAGTGCGGTTGCCAGGTCTATGATGAGCGAATCCCCATGGCCGAAGAGACCCGGGAAGCCGCTGCGGAATTCCAGCTGGAACCCATGGTTGCTGCCCTGCATGGAGGAGAAGATTATGAATTACTCTTTACGGTTCCTCTTTCTGATCACGATAAAGTTTCGGCCATGGAGGGGGTGAGTGTCATCGGAAATATTACCGACAAAAAAGGATCCGCCCTGCTGGTGGGCAACGATGGCAACGCCATCCAGCTGCAGGCACAGGGGTGGAATGCACCGTCCGACTAATAAATCGCAAGCATGATCAGTGAATTGAAGTTTTCAGCAATCATCGGACTCTGTCTTTTATCTGGCCTGGCTGCACATGCCCAGGACCAGGGAATGCAATGGCCCGGTGGCAAGAAAGCGGCCGTTTGCCTGACCTACGATGATGGAACGCTGAGCCAGCTTAATCAGGCCATCCCTGATCTCAACCAGGCCGGGTTGAAAGGAACTTTTTACCTGACGGGCCAGAATATGGTTCCGGAATTTGTGGATGGGTGGAGGATGGCGGCAGCCCAGGGTCACGAGCTTGGATGTCATACCTTGTTTCATCCCTGCAGCGGAAACTTTGACTGGGTTCCGGCCGAGTATGAAACAGAATCCTATACCCTTCGGAGGATTATAGATGAGGCCAGGCTTATGAACCAGTTCTTGTATGCGATAGACGGCAAGCACAAGCGCAGCTACGCCTATACCTGTTATGAGAAAGAGGTGGGAGGACTCAGTTTTGTGGATACCCTCAGTAAAAGCGGATTATTTATGGGAGCCAGGGGGGGGGCTGCTCCTGATCCTCCGGATGCCGCGAACCTGGACCTCTTTGATATTCCAAGCATGAGTATTACCGATGAGGTCCCCTTTGAAGAGCTACGTGCCTATGTGGAAAGCGCCATAGAGCGCGGAATCCCTGCCGTATTCTGTTTTCATGGGGTCGGGGGGGACTACATCACCACCTCCCGTGAATATCACCAGCGGATCATAGACTATCTGAAGGAGAGGGAGGAATTCTTATGGATAACAACTTTTGTGGAAATGGCGGAGCACTTAGACCTCTTTCCCGTCGAAATAACCGCGGATAATTCCCCTTTTTGAACCCTTGATGAATAAGGTGATCTCGTCCCGTTCTCTGGAAGCGGGCAGGTTGGCAATTACGAATTCCAGTGCATCGCTGATGTTCAGGCCACGCTGGTATATAATCCGGTATACTTCCTGGATGGCATAGATGGTTTCGTTGGAAAAGCCCCTGCGGCGCAGGCCAATGGAGTTGATCCCTGTAAAGGAGATGGGCTCTCTTCCTGCCATGGAAAAGGGGGGGACATCCTTGGGTACTCTGCTGCCTCCCTGGATCATCACATGGGCCCCGATACGGACAAACTGGTGGATCAGGCTTCCCGGACTCACAATGGCCCAGTTGTCCACCTCTACCTCACCTGCCAGTCCGGCATAGCTTCCCAGGATAACACGGTCCTTCACAACACAATCATGGGCAATATGGACATAGGACATGATCAGGCAGTCCTTGCCCACCACTGTGCGATCGTGGGCCTTGGTTCCCTTATTAATAGTCACGTATTCGCGGATGGTGGTGTTGTCTCCAATTTCGACAGTGGTAATCTCCCCTTCAAATTTCATGTCCTGGGGATCGCCCGAAATAACTGCTCCCGGAAACACCTTGACATTTTTCCCGATCCGGGCACCGTTCATAATCACTGCATTGGGACCGATCCAGCTTCCTGCACCGATTTCCACATCTTCATATATGGTGGCAAATGCTTCAATTTTTACATCATCAGCGAGTTTTGCACCGGGATGTATATTTGCCAGTTTGTCAATCATTGTTTTTTGTTTTTACGATCTGTGCCATCAATTCCCCTTCCATCACCAGTTGGTCTCCTACGAATATCTCGGCAAACATAAGCGCGATACCACGCCGGATCGGTTCCAGCAGATCCATCTTCAGAATCAGTGTATCGCCCGGAACCACTTTTCTTTTAAACTTCACCTTATCAATTTTAAGGAAGTAGGTGGAGTAGTTTTCTGGATCGGGCACAGTTCCAAGTACCAGGATTCCTCCCACCTGGGCCGCAGCTTCGATCTGCAATACGCCGGGCATGACAGGCTCTTCCGGGAAATGGCCGGTAAAGAAAGGTTCATTGGTGGTTACGTTTTTAATGCCCACCACGGATTTTTCATCCAGGTGGATCACCTTGTCGACCATCAGGAAGGGATAGCGGTGCGGCAGTCTGTTTTTTACCCCGGTGATGTCGATCAGGGGCTCCATGTTTGGATTATAGACAGGCACCTGCTTCAGAAGGGCCTCCTTTTTCATCACCTGGCGAAGGGCCCTGGCAAATTCATTGTTGCTCAGGTGTCCCGGCCGTGTGGCAATGACTTTTGCTTTAAACCATCTTCCCACCAGCGCCAGGTCGCCAACCAGGTCGAGCAGCTTGTGCCTTGCCGGTTCATTGGGGAAGCGCAGTTCCACGTTGTTGAGAATGCCTTCGGGTTGAACGGTAATATGCGGTTTGTTAAACAGATCGGCCAGACGGTCCAGCTCTTTCTGCTCCCACTTCCGGTCTACGATCACAATGGCATTGTCCACGTCTCCACCCTTGATCAGGTTGTTCTTGGCCAGGAACTCCAGCTCGTGAAGAAATACGAAGGTCCGGCAGGGGGCAATCTCCTCCTTAAAATTTTGCAGCTCCTCCAGGGAGGCGTACTGGTTGCCTAAAAATTTGGAGTTGTAGTCAATCAGCACATTAATGCTCTGGATCTTGTCCGGGTAAGCGATGATATGAATTCCATTCTTCTCATCGTAGTACTCCACCTTCTCTTTCAGAATAAAGTACTTGCGGTCCGTGGCCTGATCCACGGCACCGGTACGTTCAATTGCTTCCGCAAATTCCCTTGCACTGCCATCCAGGATAGGTGCTTCCGGGCCATCCACCTCCACCAGGACATTGTCGATGCCCATTCCCACAAAGGAGGCCAGCACATGTTCGATGGTTGAGACCCTGGCCCCGTTTTCTTCCAGGACCGTACCCCGGGAAGTTTCCACCACATTTTCTGCCAGGGCATTGATCAGGGGTTGTCCGGGCAGATCGGTGCGCTTAAAAATGTATCCGTGGCTGTCAGGTGCAGGAAGGAAGGTCATATTGACATACACACCGGTATGGAGACCTTT
>JAHEEC010000219.1 GCA_024640885.1 Bacteroidota bacterium
GCGGATGAGGGTAGTCCTGCCGGAGGCTATGATATTACCCCATCAGGCGGCAGTGACGGGAATTATTCATTTGCCTATGTGGCTGGAACACTGACGGTAACTGCCGATGCAACGGCTCCGGTGCTTACCACAAAACCCGTGACCATCCAGCTTGACGATTCGGGCAATGCAACACTGAAACCTTCCGATGTGGTGGAAAGTGCGACGGACAATTGCACCCTGGCGGATACCACGCTGAGCAAATCCGAGTTTACCAGCGGGGATGTGGGGGAAGCGGTTATCGAAGTGACCCTGACTGACCAGGCGGGTAATTCGGCCAAGGAATTTGCGGTGGTTACCATTGAGGGCTCCACCGGGATTCGCGACCTGTCAGATGTGCTTGGCAGCCTGCACCCCAATCCCACCAGCGGCAGGGTTGAAATGGAACTGAATGCCCGCGCCGACATGCTGAAGGTGATGGATATTACCGGAAAGACCATCCTTACGAGGTCAAACCTGCAGGTACAGGAGACGGTGGACCTTTCGGGGTACAACAACGGAATCTATATATTCCAGTTGCAGGTGGGTGATGCACTCTTTCATGTGAAGGTGATCAAGAAATAGGAATTTATAGGTTGATCCAGGATGAGGGGCTGCCTGTAAAGGCAGCCCCTTTTCTAATTGAGGGAATTCGTGGAGTATGTGGTGATTGAATTCAATTTGATTAAATTGCACCCCATATCATGAGCATACGTTTTGACGAAATAAAAGATCTTCTGGGCAAACCCTACAGGGACCTGGAGTACCTCCTTCACTGTTTTTCCGAAGTGCTGGAAGAGAATAACGAAAAGGAGCTTGCGGCGCAGATCCCCTGGATCTCCAAGACAGAACCCCGTTTTACCTCAGGGAACCAGCAAAAACTCCTGCATCTCTATTCAATCTGTTTCCAGCTGATGAACCTGGCCGAGGTGAACGGGGCCGTTCAGAACCGAAGGCGGAAGCAGGAGTCCAAGGGACTGGAGAGCGTGAACGGATTGTGGGGAAGCGTGCTGGAAGACCTGAAAAGGAGGGGCGTGGATGAAAAGGTTATCCTTGAGAAATTTGCACAAATTGAAGTGGAACCTGTGCTTACGGCCCATCCCACGGAGGCGAAAAGACCGGTGGTGCTGGAACTCTACCGCCGCATGTACCTTCTTATGCTCAAACGGGAGAATTCCATGTACAACTCCTTCGAGCGGGAAGAGATCACGCATGATATCAAAAGGATCCTGCACAAGCTTTGGTTCATCGGTGAGATCTTTCTTGAAAAGCCGGCCATTGAGTCAGAGCTGGAAAATGTGTTGTACTATTACTTCAAAGTTTTTCCCGAGGTACTGCCTTTCCTGGATTTCAGGTTAAAACAGGCCTGGAAACATGCGGGTTTTGATCCCGGACTGTTGACTGATACCGCCCAGTTCCCCTCCATCACATTTGGCAACTGGGTCGGTGGTGACCGGGACGGACACCCCCTTGTAACGGCTGGAGTCACCGAAAATACGCTGAAAGCTTTCAGGTTGCATGCCTTCAGGCTTGTGATCTCCAGACTCGACGACCTTTCGGATAAACTGAGCATCTATAGCGACGAGCATGAATTGCCCGTTTATTTCAGGGATCGCCTGGACCAGCTGGAGGGCGAAATTGAACCATCGCAAAAGGGTGCCAGGAATGAACCATTCAAACATTTTATCAGGTTGATGAAGCGCAAGCTTCCCCTGGTGCAACGCACCGGGGGTGGAATCGATCTGCACGACACGTCATATTCATACAAAAGTTCGGGAGAACTTGTGGAGGACCTTCTCCTGCTAAAAAAGGCCCTGACCCGGTTTGGAGCCTCCTCGCTGGCAGAATATGATGTCCAGCAGGTATTGCGCCACCTGCAAATTTTCGGATTTCACCTGGCCCGGCTGGATATCCGCCAGAATAGCCAGTACTACGAAGAGGCACTCCTGGAGATCATAAAGACCAGTATGCCCACCAGGCATTCCCGGCTCCTGAAGGAGAAGCGGATGCTTGAACGGTTTATCCTCAAGGAACTGGATCAAAACAGACCCTTCATTACCAGGGTCGAGCTCCTGGAATCGGAACGGGCGAGGGAAGCTGTGGAAACATTCCTCACCCTGGCCGAGCATACAAGGATTTATTCTGAGAGGGCACTGGGCTCGCTGATTGTCAGCATGACCCGGAATGTATCAGATCTCTTTACCGTATATCTTTTTGTCAGGGAATCAGGGTTGTCCAGGCAAACCCCCGATGGGCTGGTATGCCCCATGCCAGTGGTTCCCCTCTTTGAAACCATCGAGGACCTGAAGAGGAGCCCGGAGATCCTGGATGCATTTTTAGCCCACCGGGTGACCAGGAACAGTCTGGAATACGTCCGGAAAAACCGTCAGCTCAGCAAGCCTTTGCAGGAGGTGATGATCGGGTACAGTGACAGCAACAAGGACGGGGGTATCCTGGCAAGTACCTGGCACCTCTATGATTCCCAGGTGAAGTTGTCAGAAGTAGGCAGAAAGCATGGGGTGAATATCCGTTTCTTTCATGGAAAAGGAGGGACCATCAGCCGTGGGGCCGGACCCACGCACTGGTTTCTGAAATCGCTTCCCACCTCCACCCTGAGTGGTTCCATCCGCGTAACCGAGCAGGGGGAGACCATCGAACGAAAATATGCAAACAAGGGCAACGCTGCCTATAACCTGGAGCTGCTGCTGGCAGGTACAGCCCACCGGACGTTGCTCAACGACCTTGATCACCCGGAAGGTGAGTCATCCCGGTCCGAACTATTTACCTATATGGCGGAGGAGAGCTACCATGCATTCAAGGCCCTTACCGAGCATCGTTCCTTTATTCCCTTCTATGAACAGGCCACCCCCATCGATGTAATCGAATCCAGCCGGATCGGGTCAAGGCCTTCAAGGCGGAGAGGAAAGCGATCCCTTGAGGACCTTCGGGCCATACCGTGGGTCTTCAGCTGGACGCAGTCCAGGATGCATATTTCCAGCTGGTATGGTGTGGGAACCACGCTTGCCCGAATGAAAAAGGAGGAGTCAGGGAAATATGCACACCTGAAACAACTGGTCAAATCAGATGATTATGTGAGGTATGTGCTCACCAATGTGGATACGAGCCTTGCTGCCACCGACGAGGAGATCATGACCATGTATGCCGGGCTGGTGGAGGATCAAAAGGTTCGGGAGGATATCCTGACACTCCTGTTGGATGAACTGGCCCTCACCCGGAGAATGATGCTTGACCTGTTGAAGAGCCCCATCGCCGAAAGACGGGTGAACCATTACAACTCGACCATGTTGCGGGCAGAAGCACTGTTGCCCCTGCACAGGGAACAGGTGGTCCTCCTTAAAAAATGGAGGGATGCCAAAAAAGCCGGGGAGAAGGCGCAATCAGAACAGCTGCTTCAGAATCTTCTGAGGAGTGTGAATGCCATCGCCAATGCTATGGGAACCACCGGTTAA
>JAHEEC010000220.1 GCA_024640885.1 Bacteroidota bacterium
GCCGGGATCCTCCCGTTGTATATAATCAGTATGTGCAGAGGCTCCATGGTCATTCCGGGGTATTGATCCGTTTGATGACTGAAAGAAAGAGGGGAATGTCATTGGCGCTGACCGTGGACAGGCGTTCCGAGATTCGATGGAAGAGGGGGCTTCCCGGCAGGATGCCCGATTCTGTCAGGAGCCGGGTCGATTCCCGTTTCAATTCGCCCCATCCTTCCCCCGATTTGGAGAGGGGCTCTCCCGGTTTCTTCAGGAGGTTCAGCAAAGAGAGTTCGTACGCGGTGATCATCACCGACTGGGCCAGGTTCAGGGAGGGGTACACGCCGGCCATGGGAATGGTCATGGCCAGGTCCGATTCAAGGATCAGCTGGTTGGGAAGCCCGCTCTCTTCGGTACCGAACAGGATCCCCACATCCTTCAGCAGATCACCCTTGTTAACCAGGTATTCTCCAAAATCCCTGCTGGAGTAATAGTCATGCTTTGCACTTCTTCCCTTGGCAGTGGTACAAACCACCAGCTCCAGGTCAGCCGCAGCCGCTTCAAAAGTATCAAACACCAGCGCCTCCTCCAGGATCTCGTGGGAGCCGTGGGCCATCATCCGTGACTCTTCACCCAGGTGATCGCATGGAGCGATAAGCCGCAGGTGCCGGAACCCCATGGTTTTTATCGCCCTGGCGGCGGCACCCACATTGCCTGGTACAGCAGGTTTGTATAGGATGAAATGGATTTCCAATGCAATGGATAACTGATCTAAAAATACTAAAAAGGAGTGACTATAGCTTGTCCAATTTTTCAATAATCATCCTTCCCCTGACCTGGAACCCGGTGCTGTTGTGCTCCGCCTCGTCCCGGATGACGGTCACCAGTTCATTCTTCAATTCGGGGTAAAGAAGTGCATGGTTATAGATGATCTCCATGGCGTGGACCTTGACGGCAGGAGGGTAGAGCTCCGAGACCAGGTATGCGAAGCAACGGTCGATCAATATGCCCTGCTCCTCTTCCGGGATCTGGTGGCGGCAAAGCAACCTGAGGAGGCTGCGGAGCGATCCGATTGATTCAAGGTGTGGGATCCTTTTGAGGATCAGGGTAAGGTGGGGTTCTGCCAGTCCGGGATGCTGTTCATCCATCCCGTCGAGCACCCAGGCTGATCGCCAGGCAAGGGGATCTTTTTCATGGAGGGCCAGTTTCAGGGCCTCGAGGAACTTCTCCCGGGAACGACCTGTCTCCCGGATCATTACCTCCCGCTCGGCCCCTGAAAAGGGTGTAGCCAGCCAGGCCCCCAGGTCCATTACTCTTCTTCCTCTTCCTCAGGCGTCTGGGCCTTCATGGTCAGCACCGCATAAGGACGGGTGGAGATGGAATGAGAGCGGTTCAGGTCCACATCCAGCACCTGCATCAGGCTGCGTTCACCCTTCTCCTTGTCGATCTGGTCATATTCCATCACCATGCCATCCAGTTCGGCGGCATAGTAAAACATGGTTCCGAAAGTCTGCTGGTTCTTGAGCATTTCCCTTTTAACCTCCTTACCCAGTTTTTCGGAAACCCAAATGTGTGCCTCCGATGTTTCCTCATCCACAAGGTATTCGTCGCATGAATAACCGAGGATGGTCTTTGTCTTACCGGTCTTTTTAGGGATATAGGAACTGACGTTTGATTCATCAGCAGAAGCCTCGATCTCCGCTTTCATGGCCTCCGGATCGACCCCCATGGCTATTCCGGTCTGTTCACCGTCACTGTCCGTCAGGATCAGCATGGCGCTGTTCTTTGTATCGAAAATGATGGTGGACTGGTCATTTTTATCCTTAAATACCATGGCGTAATCTGCGGTCTCCTTATGGATATAGGTGTCATAAGCATTGGCCTCCTTCAGTTTCCCATCCTTTTTGAATTCTGAAACCTCTATTTTCAAATAAGCATCAAAATCGTAATTGGACTCGTAGGGTACGTTGTCTGAAAGCCCCAGGGCATCCATGTACACGTGATTCATGGTTCGGTTGGGCGACTGGTCAGGCTCCTCGCCGGCTTCCACTGCCTTGACGCTGTCTCTTTTGGCCTGGGCCTCCAGGTTGTCTTCGATGACCTTTTTCCTGATCATGGACCTGATGCTCTGGGCTTCAGTATCCTGAAATGCGAAGACCATGGCCACAGCGGAAAGAATAACGATTGTCTTTTTCATAATATATTGATTTTGATGGATTGCTGGGCTTCAATGCAATTTAATAACAAAATGACCCCGGACCACAATGTGGGGTGAAATTTTGACCACTGTCCCGATTTTTTTAGTAAAAAACCGGGGCAGGGACTATCTTTAGGTTGAAATGAAATTCCGTAAAAAACTGGTCCATGGCCGTTTGGTCAGGAGGTACAAGCGGTTCCTGGCCGATGTGGTGCTTGATGACGGCAGTGAAGTGACTGCCCATTGCACCAATTCGGGCACCATGAAAAGCTGCCTCGAGGAGGGGGCTGAGGTGTGGCTCTCGCCGGCCGCGGATCCCAATCGAAGGACGCAGTTTACCTGGGAGATGATCCGGATCGGGGGCGACTGGGTGGGGATCAATACCTCCAATCCCAATGCACTGGCCTTCGAGTGGGTAAGCGCGGGCCTGATCCCGGGGCTGGAGGGAATGACCGGGTTGAAGAGGGAAGTAAAGTGGGAGGACAGCCGCTTTGATCTCTATGGAAAGGGAGCCGAGGGCCCCTGTTTTATCGAGGTGAAAAATGTGACCCTGAAGGAGGGGAAGCGTGCACTTTTCCCAGATGCAGTCACCGAGCGGGGCAGAAAGCACCTGAATACCCTGGTCAGGGTGAAGCGCACCGGCATGAGGGCCGTGATGCTTTTCGTGGTGCAGCGCATGGATGTGAGCCTCTTTTCCCCGGCACGGGAGATTGATCCGGCCTATGGCAGCGCCCTTGATGAAGCTGTGGAGAGAGGGGTGGAGGTCCTGGTGGCACAGGCCATGGTGCGTCCCGACGGCATTGGATTTCACCGCATGTTGCCTGTGGAGCTGTAAGGGAGAGTTCCCTGCATGCCGGTTCGGCTCAGCCATCGGCTACAGATTGCATGGCCGGAATCCATGGGTTACAGATTGTTTGTCCGGAATCCATTGACGTCAAATTGCAATGTCGGAATCCATTGACCTCAATTTGCATGGCCGGAACCCCCCGGGCTAATTCAACGGGTTGTGGTTACCCGTGGGCCACTTCGGATGTGGTTTTCGTCAGTCCCTTATCCTCCGCATACTGGTTTGCCTGGTGCATGAAAGCCTGCAGCCTGAGTTCGATAGAGGTGTCTTCCTGACCGTCATAGGCAATGCTCACGTAGGGAATGCCCCCCTTGTCTTTCCTCAGCTGGTCCGATACAGAGGTGACCAGTGTGCCCGGCATGCAGGTGAAGGGAAGGATGTTGGCGATCCCCGAGATGCCCTTGTCCACCAGGATGGCCGAGGTACCCAGGTTCAGGGCTGGGTCACCGTCGTAATGGC
>JAHEEC010000029.1:0-38104 GCA_024640885.1 Bacteroidota bacterium
ACCATAATGCTCCGCATTGTTTTTTTGCTTACCGGGCCTTACAAGAGCAAGCACTTGGCGCCCCGTTAAACTCAAAAACCACCCCGCCTGCGGCGAGATGGTTTTTCTCTTTTGTCGGGGTAGCGGGATTTGAACCCACGACCTCGTCGTCCCGAACGACGCGCGCTACCGAGCTGCGCTATACCCCGGATCGGATGGCAAAAATACCAAAACTTTATGAACTTTTAAAGTACTGCTCGCATTCGGACAATAACTTCTCAGCATCCACCGGTACCACCCCGGCTTTTTCGCAAACCTGACCCCCTGCAAGGTTTGATATGGCAGCAATGACTGCGGTCTCCTGGTTGGCGATCATACAAAGGGCCGCCACGCTGATCACTGTATCCCCTGCCCCTGATACGTCAGCAATATCCCTCGCCACAGCAGGGATATGCACGAATTCTCCGTTCCTGGATGCAAGGATTCCCTGTTCGCTCAGGGTGACCATCAGGGTTTCGATCTCCTGCTGCTCCTGGAATTTCCTCACCTCCTGGGCGATTTTTCCGATCTCATTCTTCTGGATTTTCAGGTTCAGTCCCTTGGAAAGCTCCTTATAATTGGGCTTAAATAGTTTAATCCTGCGGTAGAGATCAAAACTCCTGAATTTCGGATCCACAAGCACCGGAACACCAACCCGCTCCGAAGCACCTATCACCTCCGATATGACCACAGGGGTCACCACCCCCTTGTCGTAATCCTGGAAAATAATGGCATCTATACCGCCGCTTTCCAACAGGTTGTCAATCAATTCAAGAAAATGTGCCTGAACTCTTTTGGTGAGAAATATATCCATCTCTTCATCCACGCGCAGCAGGTGCTGATTCCCGCTGATGATCCTTGTTTTCTGCGTGGTGATCCGGTGTTCATCCATCACTATGCCGATATCGGAGAGGTACTGCTCCTCCATCAGTTCCAGGAATATCTTTCCGCGGTTGTCGTCCCCGATGACTGAACAGAGAATAGGGACGGCCCCCATGGCTTTTACATTGAGGGCCACATTTGCAGCGCCTCCCAGGCGATTCTCCTCGATGACCCCTGAAACTATGGGAACGGGAGCCTCCGGTGAGACCCTCCCCACATTTCCCCAGAGGTAGGTGTCGATCATCACATCCCCGATAACGAGAACCTTCTGATTCTTGAACTGATTGAACAGGGAGTGGAAATCTGTGGATTCGAACATCGGCGCTTGTTAAATTTGGGCAAAGATAGAATTTTAAAGTCAATAGGGATCCACGTCCACAGAGATCCTGATGGACTTGTATACCTCATTGCCTGAGATCCCGTCCAGTATCCCCTTCAGCA
This sequence comes from Bacteroidota bacterium, assembly GCA_024640885.1. Classification (GTDB taxonomy): domain Bacteria; phylum Bacteroidota; class Bacteroidia; order Bacteroidales. The sequence continues at coordinate 1,342 of JAHEEC010000029.1, forward strand.
GTTCCCTGGCCCTTTCATAAGATGCTTCCCGCTCAATTTTGAGAATGATCTGCTTGATAAAGGTATCGTGTACCTTTCTTACGGGCGGGTACTGGGGACCGTATACCCGGCTTGAAAAGACCTTCTTCAGCTCCTTACCGGCCAGGTCCGTTGCCCCGTCAAGAATGGAGGGGATCCGATGCCTGAAAGTGATCCGGATCATTCTTTTAAAGGGCGGGTACCCAAAGATCCTCCTCTCCTCCATCTGTTCCTGGTAGAGGCCTTCATAGTCGTTGTTGAGGATGTGCTGGATCACCGGGTGCCCAGGGTCCATGGTCTGAATGATCACCTTACCCTGTTTCTTTCTTCTTCCAGCCCTGCCGCTCACCTGGGTTATCAGCTGGAAACTCCTTTCGAATGCCCTGAAATCCGGAAAATGCAACATGCTGTCCGCATCCAGCACCCCCACCAGGCTCACATTTTCAAAGTCCAGGCCCTTGGAGAGCATCTGGGTACCGATCAGCACTTCCATTTTACCCGCGGCAAAATCCCTGATCACTTTCTCATAACCCCTTGCCGAACGAGCGATGTCCGTATCGAGTCTGCCCACCCGGATGCCTTCAAACACCAGGGAGATCTCATCTTCCACCTTTTCGGTTCCAAAGCCCCTCATGGCGAGGTTGGTGCCCTCGCAGGAAGAGCAACTCCGGGGCATGGCCTCCCTGTGGCCACAATAGTGACATTCCATCTTACCGCTGTGGCGATGGAAAGTCAGGCTCACGTCACATCGCCTGCATTTCGGAATATGCCCGCAATCGTTGCATACCAGGTAATTTGAGTAACCTCTCCGGTTCTGGAAAAGGATCACCTGCTCTCCTGCCTCCAGGGCCTCCCTGATCCCTTCCATCAGCTGCGGGGTAAAATGCGAGATCATCTGTTTCCGTTTTGTGGCCACCCTGGTATCGGCAATTATAATTTCGGGCGGTTCCACGTTTCCATACCGGTTGGGGATAGCGGCGAATCCGAATTTACCGGTTCTTGCATTGTGGAGTGATTCAAATGATGGGGTGGCGGTTCCCAGCAATACCCTTGCATCCTGGTAAAGGGCCAGGATCTGTGCAGAATCCCTGGCATGGTACCGTGGGGCCGGATCGTGTTGTTTGAAAGTTGTCTCATGCTCCTCATCGATGATGATCAGCCCCAGTGAGGTGTATGGAAGGAAGATGGCCGACCTCACCCCGATGATCAACCTGTATCTCCCCTCGTCGGTAAGGCCCATCAGGTTTCTGTAGACATGAACCCTTTCCGAATCGCTGTACCGGGAATGGTAGACTCCCACCTGGTTGCCAAAGACCAGGCGCATCCGCTCGATGATCTGGGTGGTGAGAGCAATTTCGGGGAGCAGGTAAAGCACCTGCCGGCCCTGGTCCAGCATCTCTTTGATCAGGTGCACATAGAGCTCGGTCTTGCCACTGGAAGTCACCCCGTGTAGCAACACTGCCTGGTGCCTGAGGAACTGCTTCCTGATCTCTCCAAGTGCGGCAGACTGTTCCCCATTGAGTGAAAACATCTCCCCCTGAAGGGCATCGGCTCCATGATGCAAATCCAGTTCCTCCCTCTCCACCTGCACCAGGAGTCCCTTTTTTATCAATGCAGAAAGGGCACCGGAATCTCCCGGCTGAATGAGCAGGTCCGCCTTTGGCAAATGGGGGGGATCCTCATTTTTCCCAAAACCTGCCAGGTGCAGGTATCGTTCCAGTATTTCACGTTGCCTGGGCGCCCTGCTGAGCTGGTCCAGGATCTGGTGCATGTGTGCCTCACTGCTGTTTGCTTCCGGAAGGACTATGTAGGGTACAAGCTTCCTGCGGACCGTGGACCGCACGAACTCGTTGATTTCAATAGCCCCCTTCTCCACCAGCCGTTTCAGGATGGTAAGCGTGTTGCTTGCGATCCCGGCCGTCTCCAGGTCACCGAGGTTCACTTCTCCCTGGTCCCTGACCACTTCCAGGAGCAAGCGCTCATGCCGGTCCAGCTCACCGTTATCCTCAAATGATGCATTGATCCTCACCCTTGATTCGCTCTCCGGTCTCAGTCCGGATGGGAGTGCAGCACGCATCACTTCACCGGGGGTGCACATGTAATAGGAGGCCATCCACTCCCACAGCTGAAGCTGAACCCGGGTTACCAGGGGTTCATCGTCAAGTACCTCCATGATGTGTTTTGGGGTAAACCCTACCGGGGGGACCGAACTTATGGATTGCACTATGGCACTGTAGATCCTCTTTTTGCCAAAGGAGACAAGCACCCTGGATCCGGGTGAAACGCTCCGCGAAAGTGCCTCGGGCACCCCGTAAGTAAAGGTGCCCTCCACTGCCAGCGGCAGGATTACAAGCGCATACATCGTTGGTCCGGGCATAAACGGTAATGTACAAAAAAGAGGGGAGTAAAATCAGTTCCGGGTGCGGAATGGGGTAATCTAAACCGATAGGATCTCCACCATGAGCATCTCGTTGGGATCCACCTTTTTCTTCACCTTGATCACCTTACTGAAAGGAACCAGGTCCAGTTCCGAATTATGGAACCCGACCATGACGCTTTTCTGGTCTTCCATCAAAGCTTCCACCGCTGCAAAACCCAGCTTGCTTGCACTCACGCGGTCAAATGCGGAGGGGGTTCCTCCCCTTTGAATGTGACCCAGGACGGAGACCCTCACATCATAGTCCCTGAAATCCTCCTTCACCCGCTCGGCAATTGCAAAAGCCCCGCCCTCTTCATCGCCTTCCGCCACGATGATGATGTTGCTGGATTTCTTCCTTTTAAATCCCTTTTCAAGGTATTCTTTCAGGCTCTCCACCTGTCCGGCTATTTCCGGGATCAGGATTGCTTCCGCACCCACGGCTATGCCGCTTTTCAACGCAATAAAACCTGCATCCCTTCCCATGACTTCAATAAAGAAGAGGCGGTTGTGGCTTCCGGCCGTATCCCTGATCTTATCCACGGCTTCCACCACCGTATTTAATGCCGTGTCGTAACCGATTGTGTAGTCTGTCCCATAAATATCATTGTCAATGGTCCCCGGGATACCCACGAATGGGATATCGTAATACTCGTCGCAAAACACCCTGGCCCCGGTGAGGGACCCGTCCCCCCCGATGACCACCACTGCATCAATAGCCGCGGCTTTCAGGTTCTCATAGGCCTTTTTGCGCCCTTCAGGCTCCATGAACTCCTTGCTCCTTGCAGTCTTCAGGATGGTCCCGCCCCGGCCAAGGATATCACTCACGCTGTGAGCCTTCAGGCTCACAAAATGGTTGTTGATCATTCCATGGTAACCATGCCTGATCCCTGTGACCTCAAGCCCGTAATAGATTGCCGTGCGGGTGACACCCCTAATGGCTGCATTCATGCCAGGGGCATCCCCCCCTGATGTAAGGACACCCACATTCTTAATCTTTCCCATGGAATTGAATATTACCGATTCACAAAAGTAACGAAAAATGCATTATGAGGAGGTCATGCGCTCCAGGTGGGACATGACCGATTCAAGCTGATCCTTCGAGGTGGATGTGGCTCCGCTGATCCCTATGGAGCTGATTCCCTGAAACCATCCCGGATCAATCTCTTTCTCTCCCGATATCCAGTAGGTCAGCGGATTCACTGATTTGCAGTATTCATACAACATCTTCCCGTTGGAGGAATTTTTACCACTTACGAAAAGGATTAACTCATGCCTGCCGGCAAAGGAGGAGAGACCCGGTTTTCTTTTTTTCATCTGCCCGCAGATGGTGCAATCGGAACGGAACACATCCCCGGTTTCTGGCCCCGGTACCGCTGCCAATAGCTCATTAAGGGCCTCTTCAACATCCCTGAACTGATCCGGGTCCATGGTGGTTTGTGAAAAAAGATGCACTTTTTTTCCCGGTTCGATCTTTGAGATATCTTCACGGGTGCCGACCACAACTGCATCCCCGCCCACCTGCCCCAGCAGGCCCACAGTTTCGGGGTGATCCGGCTTCCCGAAAATCACCAGCTGCTCCACATCCCGGTCCATGGAGTCATAGACTTTTTTCAGTTTCTTCTGCAGGTGGGAAACAATTGGACAGGTTCCATCGATGATCTCTATGTCCAGCGCTCTGGCCATTTCATAGGTGGAAGGGGGTTCTCCGTGGGCCCTGAGCAGGATCCTCCCGGGTTTAAGTTCAGCCAGTTGAGAATGACTGATGGTCCTTAATCCAAGGGAATGCAACCGCTGCATCTCAGAGGAGTTATGCACCATGTCGCCAAGCCCATACAGGCCAGCCCCCTGGCGCAGGTGCGATTCGGCAGTTTTAATGACCTGCTCCACCCCGAAACAGAATCCGGCACCGGGATCAATTTCAATTTTTACCATCCAGCGAAGTCATTAATCTCTCGTAGGTATCCCTGAACCACTCCATTTGCTCCTCCACAGTCATCTGGCTGTTATCCATCACAATGGCATCCTCTGCCTGCCTCAGCGGACTATCCTCCCTGCCCGAATCGATGCGGTCCCTTTTTTCCAGGTTTTCACGAACCTCATCCAGTTCGCCATCCATCCCTTTTTCCACCAGCTCCTTATACCGCCTCATGGCCCTGACTTCGGGGGATGCGGTGAGAAATATTTTCAGTTCGGCCCCGGGAAATACTACGGTACCGATATCCCGGCCATCCATCACCACTCCTTTTCCATGCCCCAGCAATCGCTGGTACTCTACCATTTTTCTGCGGACCGCGGATATGGCGGCAATGTAGCTCACATGACCCGAGACGTCCATCCCCCTGATCGCATCTTCAACCATCTTCCCATTGAGGTAGATCTCAGTTCTAAGTTTAGAGGGATTGTACCTCAGGTCCAGTTTAATCTTCGGTAACAGCGCTGCCACCTCCTCGATTGGCGGTGCATCGGTCCGGTCAAAGAGTCCTGCCTTCATGGCCGCCAGGGTAACCGCCCTGTACATGGCACCGGTATCGATATAGGAATATCCCAGCTCCCCTGCGATCCTTTTGGCAAAGGTGCTCTTGCCACATGAAGAGTGCCCGTCCAGGGCCACAATGATCTTCCGTTGTTCCTTCATTATTTTTGCTGTTTCCTGTAAAACTCGGAAAGATTGGTGGTGAGTGAAAAGTGGCTGGTCCCGCCGGCCAGGTGGTAGGCGGCCCTTCCAAAAGCGAAGTGAAATTTCGAAATTTTGAATCCGAACCCCCAGGAGAAGCCAACGGTTCCCGGGCGGGCATTCACTTTCATTTCCTGGCGCCTCTTGTAATTATATCCCATATCCAGATGAAAGTTCTTTCCAAAAAGGAACTCCACCCCGAAGACCATGTGCCTCATCAGTTTGTCACCGAACATGTCAAACCCGCTCCGCTCAATCTCACCCCCCAGCGAGTTATAATCGCTGTCACCGGGCTTTTTATAGGTGAGATCCCAGCGCTCCAGGTTCTGGTAGGTAATGCTGAACCGGAAAGGCGCATGTGCCAGACCCTGCGTGATCCCCGCCTGGAGTTCAAAAGGAAGTTTCTCCCTGGTTCCGCTGTAGGAGGTGATCTGTGTCCCCAGGTTTTTGGCTACCAGCGCCACGGTGGTCAGTGTCCTGGGATGATGATAGGTGATCCCCGCATCCAGGGCGATCCCAAGGGAGCTGTATTGTTCAAAGGAGGAGAATATGGGTTTAAGGTTCACACCGGCGGTCAGGAAAGTATCAATGATTGACCTGGAATAGACCAGGTTCAGGGCATATTCAGAGGACCTGAAGGTCCCCATTGGCTGACCCAGTTCATCGGTGCGGTCGAATGTGCCATAATCCACATAGTGCATGCCTGCCGCAAAATTTCCAATCCCTTTCACGGAATACCCATAGGCCGCATACCCGTAGTTAACCCCTGCAAAATAATTCACGTAATTCAGGTTGAGGTGGTTATGCATCCCGCCGGTGAGGAGTGATGGGTTGTGAAAGACCAGGTTGATATCGTCATCCATGATGGACACCACCTCCCCTCCCAGGGCTGCGACCCTTGCCGCATTGGTCAGCCCGAGAAAACTGTATGTGGATTCCCCACCTTTCTGGGCCCTTGCCGTGATCGACATCAGGAGGATCAAACCAACGATCAGTGCTCTTCTCATCATCATATTAAACGCCCCTGTTCCATCAATATTATTCCGTCATGCTATTAATGATCATGGCACCCGCGCGATCGACCCACCTGCGGTAGCCCACGTTTTCATATGGTTTCATCTCCAAATGGATCCCGGGGCGAAGCTGTTCAACCGGGATGCCAATCCCGGTCTGCTCCACATCCTTTGCATTGCACCTCTGTTCAAAATGGTGTTGGGAGGGGATCACTAAAAGTGGAATGCCATGGTATGCCGCTTCAGCCACCGTATCAAATCCGGCGGTGGTGATCAGACCCCGGCAACTTGTCATTTTCTCCCTGAACGCTTCATCACTTAAAGGATGAATGGTGATTCCCGGGGGCAGGTCCGTATGAAGGGCCCGCGCTGTGAACACATCCGCATTAAAACCGGGATCCTCCTGTGAAATGCGAACAAGGTCAAAGATATATCCCTCGTTCAACAGGTATACCAGGAACCTCTTGCCGGGCTTGTAATGAAGCTCCCTGAAAGCTCTTCTGACCAGGGGGGGGACCACCCGGATACCCCTTTTTCCCTCCACCTCCCTGAACGAGAGGGCAAGCACCCGGTCACAGGATTTCATAATCAGTTTCGTATGGGTGGACAGCAGCCACCTGTGCCAGACCGAACCTCCCCGGCACCTGTACCCATCCAGGTGCAAATAAAAGTGATGTCCGATCCCGATCCTTCTGATCCCGCCTTTCACCTTGCGAATGGCAAGTGCCCCCACAATGTCATACAGGTTAAAGACCACATCCGGTTCCATCCCGTTGATCTCCTGCCTGATTCGCTTCACCTCAACAAGGTACCGGGTAAACCGCAGCAAGTTGAAGCGCAGTGATTTTCCCACATCTATTCCTTTTTTGTTGGGTTTCCTCAGGAAATAGGGGCTATGAAACTCACGCACCCTGTCCCGGAAGAAATCGTTGAAATAGCCAGGAAGGGATCCTTCTATTCCGATGCCTGCATACACAACCTCAACCCGGTGTCCCGCTTCTTCCAGGTATTCGCTCAGGGCCATGGACTGGGATAAATGACCCCTGCCTTCCCCCTGCACGATAAGGACACATTTTGCCATGATGGTTACGAATAGGGTGGATGCCGGAATGACTCCCTGCGAGAGGACTTCTTCAGCCCGTTGCCACTCACCTGGGACATCAGCAATCCTGTAACAACCACTAATATACCCAGTATTTTTAAGAGAGGCATCGATTCCTTTAAAAGGATGAAGGAGAGGATGGCTGTGACCACCGGGATCAGGTTGCCGAAGACATTGGCTTTAGAAGCTCCCAGTTCCCTGATGCCTATGGTCAGCAGGATAAAACAGATGCCGGAGCCCACAACCCCCAGGTAGACCACTGCCAGCACGCTTTCAGTGGTGGCGGCCCCGATATGGATCACGGGCAGTTCCATGATCAGGAACATGGGGAGGAACATCAACATTCCATAGAAGCTCTGGTAGGCAGTAATGGTGATGGGATTGTAATCGTCTGCCAGTTTCTTCACAAGCATGGTGTACCCCACAGCAGAGATCACCGCAATCAACATCAAAATGATTCCCCTGGGGTTCGTGGAGATACCCTGGCTCTTTGCCAGTACCACCATAAGTACCCCTGTGAAGGAGATGACCAGCCCGATCTGGTTCATGAGGGTGAGTCTTTCACGGTAGAGTAAAAAAGCTGCGAAGGGAACAAACAGCGGAATGGTCGAAATGATCACAGCTCCCACGGTAGCTGTCACCAGGGTGAGTCCGTAAGCCTCCCCCAGGAAATAGAAGAAGGGTTCAAAAAGTGCCAGCAACAGGAACCATTTCTGGTCCTTTTTCCGAATCTTCCCCAACCGGTTAAACAGCAGGGCAAACCCGAATAAAAAGAAAATGGAGACAAAGAGCCGAAGAAAGACGATGGAAATGGGCCGGAAGGATTCAATGGCGTACTTAAAAGCAACAAAAGTAAAACCCCAGAATATCATCGCCAGGATGACGCTCAAATAAACTCCAGCCCTGGATTTGCTCATCAGGCAGCCTTGAGGCGCTTCAGATTGGCCTTTTCCAGTTTTTCCCTGGCATATTTGATCCCGATATTGATGTCCCCCGGATTCTCCTTTGAGGGAAGTTCAAACATGGCATCCATCATAATGGCTTCACAGATGGACCGCAATCCCCTTGCACCCAGTTTGAATTCCAGCGCCTTCTGCACAATATAATTGAGCACCTTCTCATCCCAGGTCAATTTAATGTGATCCATTTCGAACAGTTTCTCATACTGTTTGATAATGGCATTCCGGGGCTCGGTCAGGATCCGGCGAAGGGCCTTTTCATCCAGCGGATTCAGGTAGGTCAGGACCGGCAGCCTTCCAATGATCTCGGGGATCATCCCAAAGGATTTAAGGTCCTGGGGGGCCACATATTGAAGCAGGTTGTCCTTATCGACCCTGTCTACCTTCTTGGCGGCATTGTATCCCACAACCTGTGTGTTGAGTCGTTTGGCAATCTTCGATTCAATGCCATCAAAGGCCCCGCCACAGATAAAGAGAATGTTTTTGGTATTTACGGGGATCATCTTCTGATCGGGATGCTTCCTGCCACCCTGGGGAGGCACATTGATGATGGATCCTTCCAGTAACTTTAAAAGCCCCTGCTGGACCCCTTCTCCCGAAACATCCCTGGTGATGGATGGGTTGTCACTCTTGCGGGCAATTTTATCGATCTCATCGATAAATACAATTCCCTTCTCTGCGGCTTCCACGTTGTAATCGGCCACCTGGAGCAGCCTGGTCAGTACACTCTCGATATCCTCTCCCACGTAACCTGCCTCGGTGAGCACTGTGGCATCCACAATGGTGAATGGTACATGCAGCAACTTGGCGATGGTGCGGGCCAGCAAAGTTTTTCCCGTGCCGGTCTCTCCCACAAGGATGATATTCGATTTCTCAATTTCCACATCCTCCTTGCCTTCATGCTGCATCAACCGTTTGTAGTGGTTGTAAACAGCCACAGAGATGTATTTTTTGGCCTCTTCCTGTCCAATCACATAAAGATCAAGGAAATTTTTAATCTCTGCGGGTTTGAGCAGCTTGATCTGGCCCATGTCAAATTCACCATGAACCCCCAGCTCCTCCTGTACAATGCTGTAGGCCTGTTCGATACACCGGTCACAAATATGACCTGAAATCCCTGCGATCAGCAGGTTAGTATCCTTTTTCTCTCTCCCGCAAAATGAACAACGGTCCATCGCTTTTATTTTTCTTTGGTCCTGAGTAGTACTTCATCGATCATACCATACTCCTTGGCCTCCTGGGCAGTCATCCAGAAGTCCCTGTCCCCGTCTTTTTCAACCTGTTCAATGGTTTTCCCCGAGTGGTCTGCAATGATTGCATAGAGTTCTTTTTTCATCTTGAGAATCTCACGTGTGGTGATCTCAATGTCTGAAGCCTGACCCTGGGCTCCGCCCATGGGCTGATGGATCATGATCCGGCTGTGCCTGAGGGCAGAACGTTTTCCATTGGTCCCGGCAGCCAGCAACACGGCACCCATCGATGCGGCCATGCCAGTGCATATGGTCGCTACATCGCAGTGAGTGTACTGCATGGTATCATAGATCCCAAGGCCTGCATGGACCCCTCCTCCGGGGGTATTGAAATAGACCTGGATGTCCTTATTTGGATCGGCTGAATCCAGGTAAAGCAGTTGAGCCTGGATAATATTGGCCACGTAGTCGTCAATGGGCGCCCCGAGGAAAATGATGCGGTCCATCATCAACCTTGAAAAAACATCCATAGATGCTACGTTCAGCTGCCGCTCTTCGATAATGGTGGGTGATATATAACTGTTATACTGTGAGGTAAACTGGTGAAGCGTCATGCTGCTTATGCCCATGTGCTTGATGGCATACTTTTTAAAATCATCCTGCTGGCTCATGCTGTGATATGTTTATTTATTTTTCGTACAATTTACGGAACTTCTCTGAACTGACCTCTTTTTCATCCACTTTGACAGTGGATTTAATATAGTCCACTAACTTTTCCTCCCCTTTCTGCTCGTAGAACTTCCTTGACTCTTCAGGCTTCGACATCATCTCCCTGGCATAATTCTCCAGGTAATCCTCAGGCACATTGGTGATCCCGTATTGCATGTACTGGTTCAGGGCCATCCCCTTTGCAACCTGGAGCGCCTCTTCCTCAGTGACCTTGATGCCCTGCTGCTTCAAAAGGTGTTCCTTGATAAGCTGCCAGCGAAAATCGTCCTCGTATTTTTCAAAATCCTCCTCTACCTGCGCTTCGGTGATTTGTTCATTGGTCTCTACCAGCCAGCGTTTCAGGAACTCCACCGGGAGTTCGATCTTGGCCTTTTTGATCATGGCCTCCCGGGAGTCGATCATGAACCTGTATTCACTTTCCCTTTCATAGTTCCCGGCGATCTCATCGGAGATTCGTTTCATGAACTCCTCTTCAGAACCTACCTCTCCTTCTCCATATACCTTATCGAACAACTCCTTTCCAACTGCTGCATTTTCAAATTTCATGACCTCTTCAATGACACACTTGAACGTTCCTTCCAGCAATGGGATCTCTGATTTATCAACCTTCAGCAAGGATGCCAGTTCTGTGTCATTGGGAAAGGCCTTTTTCACATCGAAAATCACCTCATCCCCGCCCTTGGTTCCCCTGAACAGGATCTTCTGGTCATCATCCTTCATCATCTCAAGTGACATGGAAACATTTTCCACCCTGATCCCGTTTTCCACATCCTTCCCATCCCTGTCAACCTTCACCAGCAAACCCTTGATCAATTCACTGTCACCTGCTTCTTTCACGGATTTAAATTCCCCGTACCGCTGCAGAATCGAGTCCCTGTACTCTTCTTGTTGTTTCTTGTCCACCTTGATCTTATAGTAGGGGATCTTATCCTTGGGGGAGACTTCCAGGTTCAGTTCCGGGGCCAGCCCCAGATCAAATTCGAATTCAAATTCCGTATCCTTCTCAAAATTAAAACGCTGCTCACTGTGCTTGTGGGGAAGGGGCTCTCCAAGAATCTTTACATCATGATCTCTCAGATAGGTAAAAAGGGATTCTGATACAAGTTTGTTCACCTCATCCACCAGCACGGGCGTATGGTACATTTTCCGGATCAATCCCATGGGTACCTTGCCTGGCCGGAATCCGTCCACCCTGGCTTTCCTTCGGTAATCCCTTAATACTTCATTAACCCGTTCCTCATAATCAGATTGTTCCACCTTTACCTTGAGGAGTGCATTCAGCCTGTCAATATTCTCTTTTGAAATGTTCATACAACTTTAAATAATATACAAAATTAGCAAAAAACCGCGACACAATCGATTATAACATCCGAAAGCATAGCGGTTTATGAATCAATAATTGTGCGGATGAAGGGACTCGAACCCCCACTCCCGAAGGAACTAGATCCTAAGTCTAGCGCGTCTACCAATTCCGCCACATCCGCAAAATTTCCGCAAATTTAACCCATTTTTCCGGAATACAAAGTGACCGCACGGTCAGCGAAGTTCAAAGTTCTGACCCAGGTAGACATTTCTGACCTGTTCATCCTCGGCCAGTTGTTTGGCAGTGCCGGCCTTCAGGATCGAGCCTTCAAACATCAGGTATGCCCTGTCGGTAATGGCGAGTGTCTCATGCACATTGTGGTCGGTGATCAGGATCCCGATGTTCTTCTCCTTCAGTTTGGAGACTATCTCCTGGATATCCTCCACGGCGATGGGATCGACACCTGCGAAAGGTTCATCCAGCAGGATGAACTGGGGACTCAGGGCCAGGGCCCGGGCAATTTCTGTCCGGCGCCGTTCACCGCCGGAAAGCTGGATTCCAAGGCTTTTCCTGATCTTTTGAAGTCCAAACTCGGACAGCAGAGACTCTGTCCTGGCTCGCTGCTCCTCCCTTGAGAAGTCGGACATTTCAAGCACTGCCCGAATGTTATCTTCTACACTGAGTTTCCTGAAAACAGATGCCTCCTGGGCCAGGTATCCAATTCCCATCCTGGCCCGCTTATACACCGGCTCCTTGGTGATCTCCTGGTCATTGAGCCTGATGGTGCCCTCGTTGGGTGATATAAGCCCGACGATCATATAAAAAGTAGTGGTCTTTCCTGCTCCGTTGGGTCCCAGTAAACCCACGATCTCTCCCTGTTCCACATTTACGGAAACATCATCCACCACCTTGCGGCTCTTATATTTTTTAACCAGATGATGGGTATGCAGTTTCATGGTACCTAAATTTAGCCCAATTTACCGATCCTCACTCTTCTTTCCTTTTTTTTCTCCGGCGGCAAACGCTTCATCCTGCTGGCGAACGATCCTCCTGCTGATCACAATGCCGATTTCATACAGCACCATGAGTGGAAGGGCCACCAGTACCTGGCTGAATACATCGGGTGGTGTGATGATGGCCGAAAGGGTGACGATCACGATAATGGAGTGTCTCCGGTATTTTTTCAGGAAACCGGGAGTGACCAGCCCCACTTTGCTTAGAAAGTAGACCAGGATCGGGAGTTGGAATACAATCCCTGCAGCCAGCACTACCGAGGTGATGGTCTGTACGTAGGACCTGAGGGTAGGGGCGCTGATGACGCTTTCACTCACTTTGTAATTCCCAAGGAAATTAACGGAGAGCGGCGCAATAATATAATAGCCGAAAGCCACACCCAGGATAAAGAGCAAGGAGGTGTAAAATACCGCACCAGTGGCAGTCCTTTTCTCCTTTTCATAGAGAGCCGGAACAATAAACCTCCAGAACTCCCAGAATATATAAGGGAATGCCACCACCATACCCGCCACCAGGGAGACAACGATGTGCATGGAGAACTGCTCGGCCATTTTTACGGTTTGCAGGGTGAAAGGATTCGAATTGATGCACAGGCGTTTCATGTTCAATATTTCCGACAACTGGCATAACCACCGGTTGGTTGGAAAAGGTGGTTCCTTGGGCGCGAGGATGATCTTGTCAAACACTATGTCTTTGAATACAAAGGCCACAAGGGCCAGGATCACAATGGCAACAATTGATCGCAACAGGTGCCAGCGCATCACTTCAAGATGCTCAAGGAAAGACATTTCCCCTTGTTTTTTATCGCTCATAATCAATCTGGGTAAGGGCTGTGCAAAGTAATAAAAAAAAACAAGCCCCTTGAATCAGTATTCAAATTATACTATCTTTAATCAACACAGTCTTTCGGAGGGAGATAATGGAGAACTTTGGAGAGATACTGCACAACAATCTCAAAAAATACTTTGGCTTTGACAGTTTTAAGGGTAACCAGGAAGAGATAATTTCAAATGTACTTAGAGGCAATGACTCATTTGTCCTGATGCCCACAGGAGGGGGTAAATCTCTGTGTTACCAGCTTCCGGCACTGATCAAAGAAGGGACAGCCATTGTCATTTCACCCCTCATCGCACTGATGAAAAATCAGGTGGATGCCATGAGGAGCTTCAGCCTGGATGACGGGGTTGCACACTTTCTCAACTCTTCCCTCACAAAAAATGCCATTGCCAAGGTGAAGAAAGACGTGCTTGATCAACGCACCCGCCTTTTGTATGTTGCTCCGGAGAGCCTGACCAAGGAAGAGAACATTGAGTTCCTTCAGCAGGTGAAGATCTCTTTCTATGCCATCGATGAAGCCCATTGTATTTCCGAATGGGGCCATGACTTCAGGCCTGAATACCGTCGCATCCGTCCCATTATCAACAAAATAGGCAACGCGCCAATCATTGCCCTCACTGCCACGGCCACTCCGAAGGTCCAGCATGATATCCAGAAGAACCTGGATATGCTGGGGGCAAATGTATATAAATCCTCATTCCGGAGGCACAACCTCTATTATGAGATCAGGCCCAAGATCCACGCCACCAAAGAGATCATCAAATTTATCCTCGCAAATCCCGGCAAATCAGGTATCATTTATTGCCTCTCAAGGAAAAAGGTGGAGCAACTGGCAGAAACACTCAAGGTGAACGGCATCAAGTCCCTGCCATACCACGCAGGGATGGACGCTGTGACCCGCTCTAACAACCAGGACATGTTCCTGATGGAAGAGGCGGATGTAATTGTGGCCACCATCGCTTTTGGGATGGGAATCGATAAACCCGACGTTCGGTTTGTGATCCATTATGACATCCCAAAAAGCCTGGAAGGTTACTACCAGGAAACCGGAAGGGCCGGAAGGGATGGAGGGGAAGGCAAATGCATCGCTTTCTACAGCTATAAGGACATCCAGAAACTTGAAAAATTTATGCAGGGGAAGCCGGTTGCTGAGCAGGAAATAGGCAGGCAGCTGTTGCTGGAAACGGTCGCATATGCCGAATCAGCCGTATGCCGTCCAAAGCTGCTGCTCAACTACTTCGGGGAATTAATGGAGGAGGGTTGTGACAATTGCGATAATTGTTTACATCCCAAGGAAAAATTTGAAGGGAAATCTTATCTACTTTTAAGTTTAAAAGCTATTTTAGGGGTCAAAGAAAAGTTCAAATCCGAGCATACCGCAAACATTCTTGCAGGCGTTCCAACCAGTGCAGTGAAGACTTACAAGCATCACCACTCTGAGTTTTTCGGAGCCGGAAAGGAGAAAGATGTGAAGTTCTGGAATGCGGTACTCAGGCAGGCCCTGGTGGCAGGTTTGATTACAAAGGATATTGAAAATTATGGATTATTGAAATTGACAGAAGCAGGTCATAATTTTATTGAGAAACCATTTTCGATAATGTTAACACAGGATCACGATTTTGATATTGCGCCGGAGGAAGGTGTAGCCAGCGGGGGCGGAGGGACCGGTGCCGTGGATGACGAGTTGTTGCACATTCTGAAAGACCTAAGGAAAAAGATGGCCAAGAAGCTGTCTCTTCCCCCCTTCGTGATCTTCCAGGATCCATCCCTGGAGGATATGGCCATTCAATATCCTGTCAAACTGGAGGAACTCCAGAACATTGTCGGGGTCGGAACAGGAAAAGCAAAAAAATACGGGAAAGAATTTGTTGAGGTCATCAAGGAGTACGTGGAGGATAAGGACATCATCCGTCCCCAGGATATGGTGGTGAAATCGGTGGTCAATAAATCCGGCGTGAAGGTTTATATCATACAGAGCATTGACCGCAAGCTTCCGCTGGACGATATAGCCGATGCGAAAAACCTTGAACTCATGGATCTCATCGAAGAGATCGAAGCCATAGTAAGCTCGGGAACAAAGCTCAACATCGATTATTATCTGAATGAGATCATGGACGACGAAAAACTGGAGGAGATCTATGAGTATTACAGGGAAGCTGAAACAGAGTCCATTGAAGCTGCCCTGGCCGAACTTGGAGAAGAGTATTTCAGTGAGGAAGAGATCCGGTTGGTGCGAATTAAATTTTTCTCTGAGCTAGCCAATTAGCATGGAGGAGATCCTAACCATCCAGGGATTATCCAAATCCTATAAACACGTTAGAGCCATTCAAAATCTGAATCTCCGGATCTCAGAGGGGCAGGCTTATGGAATCCTTGGGCCCAATGGCAGCGGAAAGACCACTACCCTTTCCATTGTTTCGGGGATCATCCGGCAGGACAGCGGGGTATTCAGCTGGTTCGGTAAGGCACCGACTCCCGACCAGCGAAGAAACATAGGGTCACTCATTGAAACACCCCATTTCTATCCATACCTGAACCTGGAAAAGAACCTTAGGATCATTTGTGACATTAAGGGGATCACCTATGATGACATTGGCAGGGTGCTTGATATGGCGCAACTGACTGAGCGCAAAAGATCCAGGTTCTCCACACTTTCACTTGGGATGAAGCAACGCCTTGGAATTGCGGCTGCACTGCTGGGTGATCCCAGGGTTCTGGTCCTGGATGAGCCCACAAACGGACTTGATCCTGAAGGCATTGCCGAGGTCCGGGAGGTTGTCATGGAACAGGTGCACAGGGGAAAGACCCTTATCCTGGCCTCCCACATCCTGACTGAAGTAGAAAAGATATGCAGCCACGTAGCCATTCTGAAGAAAGGGGAATTGCTTGCCGATGGACCCGTGAAGGAGTTGCTTGCCGAGGACGAAATCATAGAGATCTCCTGCCAGGACAATGATAGCTTGAAGAAGAAACTGAAGGGCTCCCCGCTGGCAAAGGATGTTGAGACTGAAAACGGGCTCATTGTGCTGACCCTTGCCGAGAAGGTAACCCCGGCAGATGTAAATACATTTGCCTTTTCTAACAATTTCGTAATCCATCATATGCTCAGCCGGAAAAGAAGCCTGGAATCCCAGTTCCTTGAACTGGTCAAGGAAGATAAGCACGAGATGACATGAAGAAATTACTCCACATCGAGCAGATCAAATTATTAAACTACAATCCTTTCCGGATTACCCTGGGAATCTATTTCCTCGCCTTCACGCTGGGGTTGCTGATCTACCCTGCGGTGGATAAGGAAATTCCTGTGATCTCTCTGAGTGACCTGTTTCGTTTCCCCGATGTATGGCTTTTCCTCACCTGGGTCACTGAACCCTATAATGTCCTTCTGGCGCTGATAGTAATTATGATCACCACAAAGGAGTTCAGCGATCATACCTTCAAAACGCAGCTGATATTCGGACTCAGCCGGACCGACCTGTTGCTCCAGAAGCTTCTATCGATCCTGGTCCTCTCTTTCCTGGCCACCCTGCTGCTTGGTCTCACTTCGCTGACACTGGGATTGATTTACAGTTATAAGCTCACTTTTAAAATCGCCATGGAGAATACCTGGATGCTTGGGCGGTACCTGATTGCCTCCTTTTCTTATATGTCCATGGGACTGCTCATCGCGTTGCTCGTCAAGAATACTGCACTGTCACTCCTCACTTTCCTGGCAATGCGCGTTTTTGTGGATCCGGTTTTATTCCTGGTCCTTCGAAAATATGAGATTAGATGGTACCTGCCCTTCCGGACCACCACCCGGCTGACCCCATTGCCCGACCTGATTGAGATCTTTCAGAAAAAAATGAATAGCGAACAGCCCCTGGATGATGCTGCACTGGAGATTTTACCCAAGGGCCTGCCGGCCTGGTTAAACCTGCTCATGGTCCTGATCTTTACAAGCCTGGCTATATATTTCAGCTACAGGCTGATGCGGCGAAGAAGATTCACCTGATCGCGACTTCGGATCCTCCGATTGCTGTCTTTTCAGATCCAACGCCCGGAATTAGCCCTTCACGAACGCTTCTCGATTACCTTCCTTTCCATGTGGACCGTGCCACCAGTGAACCCGCCAGGATCACCAGCTGTGAGATATAATGGACCAGCGTGACCGGAAGGAACATCCAAAGGCTCTTTTTCTGTCCCGTATAACCTGTGACAGTGTACAATACAGCAAAATCAGCCGCTGTCTTTAACAGGAAGGACGACATGAGCCATGGCCAGGCCCCTGGAAAAATGAAAATGAAAATCGGCAACAGGAGTACCAGCATATTTGTGGCGGTGACCAATAGGGCCAGCAACTGGATGTCGGGCATGCCATAATGGACCGTTTTTGATCCCCATCGGATGCGTTGCCTTATGAACTCCCCGAGGGTGCGTGCGGATCCTGTGCTTACAATGGCCTCCCAGGCCACCAGTTGGCAAAGTTTCTTCCCAAGTTTCCTGGCCCCGATCATTAAGAACATATCGTCTCCTGAAGCCACCGCTTTTCCGGGATCATAGGACCTCGTTTCAAGGTATAGTTCCCGGGAGTAGGCCAGATTAGCGCCGCTGCACATGACAGCTCTGCGGTAATAAAATGAGCCTGCCCCTGTCCCCACTAGTCCAAGCAGGTCCAGCCGGTCCAATGACTCCAGGAATCCGCGGCCTTCCTCCCGCGTGGTCACCAATCCTGCCACAAGGTCCGGCTGGTATTTTTCGCGGAAACCCATGTGCGATGCAACGAACCCCGGGCCAACCCTGCAATCTGCATCCAGCTGGATGATCCATTCACTCTTCGCATACTCCATACCGCAGGCGATGGCCTCCTTCTTCCCTGCTCTCTCCCCGGGAAGGTCAAGGCAAACATATCCTGGATGGTTCAAGATCATGGATTCAAGCAGTTCCCTGGAGCTGTCCTGTGAATGGTCGTTTACAAAAATCACCCGCATCAAGTCTGCCGGATAGGTCTGGTTGATCAGATCACCTGCAAGATCCTGAATCCCATCCTGCTCATCCCTGAAAGGAATGATCAAGGTTACCGGTTCGTGCTTCAGGCAATCCGGAAGAGTCATCTTTGCCAACCTGGAGAGCCCCAAAGACAACAAAAAAACCACCAAGGAATAGAGTGATAGAATGAACAAAGTTATGGAGACGGCAGGAACCATTGCCGGGCTACTGATCCTTATTGTCGAAGAATGATTGCATCAGTTCAAAAAGTCTCTCGAACTTGAGGGGTTTGGTTAGAAAAGCATCGCAACCTGCATCCCTGCAGGCCATTTCATCCTCGTCGTAAGTATTGGCAGTGGTGGCGATCACCGGAAGATCGGGACAACATTGCTTGATCTGCCGTGTGGCCTCAAGGCCCCCGACCTCTGGCATCTGCATGTCCATCAGGACAAGGTCAAAGTGGTCACCGGATTTGCACATCTCTATGGCTTTGCGTCCGTTGAATGCGTGGACATAATCGGCATTTACCTTATTGAGGACCGCCGAGATAAGCTTGAATGAGATCATATTGTCCTCGACCACAAGCACTTTCTTCCCGTGGAAATCATAGTCATATTTTCCCCTGGGTTCCATGGTCAGCCCAGCAAAACTCCTATGATGGTGGCCGATAACAGTGACGCCAGGGTCCCTGCAAGCAGGGCACGCATTCCAAACTGGGCCAGCAATACCCTCCGGCCCGGAGCCAGCGCCCCGATTCCTCCAATCTGGATCCCGATGGAGGCGAAATTTGCGAATCCACAAAGCATATAGACCGACATTACAATGGATTTGGTCTCCGCAAAACTTCCAACTGCTTTCATGTCGGCAAGATCGATATAGGCCACAAACTCGGTAAGGATCAATTTTTTCCCAAGCAGGGATCCCACCAGGGTAATATCCTCCCTGGCCACTCCTATGAGCCACATGAGCGGTGAAAGGCCATAGCCAAGGATAAACTCCAGGCTAAGTTCGTCATACTTTCCGCCGGTCATGGAGTAAATCCTCTCATTTACCGAGGTCCAGTCACCTACCTTTACAAAGATATAGTTCATAAAGGCAATAAAGGCAATGAACACAAGCAGCATGGCTCCCACATTCACGGCCAGCCGCAATCCGTCACCAGTTCCATTGGAGATGGCATCCAGTGCATTTTTTCCCACATCACCACGGGAAACATCAATCTTTCTATTGATCTCTTCGGTCTGAGGCACAATGATTTTTGAGATCACCACCACACCCGGTGCCGCCATGATAGACGCCGTAAGCAGGTGTTTGGCAAAAATGACCTGTTGCACCGGATCCCCGCCTCCCAGGAACCCAATATATGCTGCCAGGACCCCGCCGGCCAGGGTGGCCATCCCTCCCGACATGACCAGGAGGATCTCCGATCGACTCATCTTTTCAAGGTATGGCTTGATCAGCAGCGGTGACTCGGTCTGGCCAAGAAAAATATTACCGGCAACCGACAGGCTTTCTGGTCCGGACAGACCCATGGCCCTGGAAAGGGCATACCCGAAAATCTTTACGAAGAACTGAATAATCCCCAGGTAAAAAAGCAAGCTTGTAAAGGCTGAAAAGAAGATAATGGTGGGGAGTATTGAAAAGGCAAAATTCTGGAAGGCCGGCTCCACCTTGCCTGTTACCTGGCTCTTCAACAGGTAGGTAACTCCTTCATTGGTGAAAGTCAGGATCTTCACAAATCCCTTCCCGATAATCTCGAAAAAGCCCTGGATAAATGGTACATATAAAATGCCTACAGCCAGGACCAGCTGCAGGAGCAGACCGATTCCCACCGTTTTCCAGGATATGGCCTTCCTGTTGCTGCTGAATATCCAGGCAATCCCGATCAGCACCATCATCCCCAGGATTCCCCGCAGGAGGTGCTCCAGGTTGAATTCAAAACCTGATTTTGCAGGCAGGATGTTTGACAATGGAATGGCATCGGGGGTGGCCTGCTGGATCATGGCAGTGGCAGTATCAATCATCATGGTGTCGGTCATCATTTTGACCTTCGGTTTATCTCATCCCTGATTTCGGAAGCACGTTCATAATCTTCCTTGGAGACTGCATCGGCCAGCAGTGCTCTCAGATCCTCCATGCTGCTCTCAGAGAGGTCCGGAATAATGCTTCTCTTTTTTGACTTTTGAGGCTTTGCTTCCGGTGCCGGTTCCTCACCGACCTCCTCCTGTTCAAGCCCCGATCCCTTCTCAAAATCCAGCACGATCCCTGCCTTTTCCACGATTTCATCAGTGGTATATATGGGACATTTGAACCTCAAAGCAAGGGCAATTGCATCTGAGGTTCTTGCATCCAGGGTCATCTGACGGTCTCCGTTATCACAAATGATATTGGCGAAAAAAACTCCGTCTTCCAGCTTGTGGATATTCACCTCAAGGATCCTGATTCCGTAAGTGTCCGAAAAATTCTTGAACAGATCATGTGTAAGGGGGCGCGGAGGTGTAAGGCCTTCAAGTTCTATGGCAATCGCCTGAGCTTCAAACCCTCCCACAATGATGGGGATTCTTCTGTTTCCCTCCTCCTCAGATAGTACCAGTGCGTATGCCCCCGATTGTGTTTGGCTGTATGAAATGCCAAGAACGTTAAGCTTAATTTTCCCCATACCAGTGGTCAGACTCTTTATCACAAATATAGAAATAACTCCGACATATTCCGAACGCTGATTCAGGGCCTTTCTTGCCCCCTATAACCCATTGCAGGGAAAGAAAATAATTCCCTCAAATCTTTGACAATCATTCAAACTTTTCTATCTTTGCAGACCCAAAAATCTGACATTAAGTAAAAAGCATTGTAAAATGTACGCAATCGTTGATATCGCAGGACAACAGTTCAAAGTAGAAAAGGATCAGAAGCTTTATGTGCACAGGCTCGAAGGTGAAGAAGGTAACCAGGTTTCCTTCGACAAGGTTCTTTTGATCGATACAGGCAGTAAAATAGCAGTTGGGGACCCGGTTGTGAAAGGAGCCGCAGTGGATGCAAAGATCATCTCCCATGTGAAAGCCGATAAGGTGCTGGTCTTTAAGAAAAAGAGAAGGAAAGGGTATCAAAAACTGAACGGTCACCGCCAGTACATGACCCAGATCCAGATCGAAACCATTTTCGAAAACAAGCCTGCTTCAGGTGATTCGAAAGCCAAAACCACAAAAGAAGCTGTTGCGGCCCCTGTGAAAGCTGCGGTTGCTGAGAAAAGTCCAGCCGCTCCCTCAAAGGCGGGCGAGGCCACAAAAAAAGCAGCTCCGGAAGTAAAAAAGGCTGAAACTGCAAAAGCATCCACGGTGAAGAAACCTGCAGCAGGTAAAACTGCCGCGGCCAAAAAACCTGCAGCGGCCAAAAGCACAGCTGCCAAAAGCACTACAGCCAAGGCCACGGCAACAAAGAAGCCCGCACCAAAGAAACCCGCAGCCAAGGCTGCGCCTAAAAAAAAGTCCGGAGAAGATAAAGCTTAGGACATCAAATTACTGGAAGAACATTTAAAAGCATACAGATATGGCACATAAAAAAGGAGCCGGTAGTTCAAGAAACGGTCGTGAATCAGAGAGCAAACGACTGGGCGTAAAACTTTATGGTGGCCAGGTGGTAAAAGCCGGCAATATCATCGTAAGGCAAAGGGGAACTGTCCATCACCCCGGCAGCAATGTGGGAATAGGCAAAGATCACACACTGTTCGCCATGATCGACGGCACAGTTAAATTCAGCAAAAAGAGGGATAACAAATCCTACGTTTCCATCGAACCGGTAGAAAACTAGGAGAATTCCATTAATTCCATATATCATTCACCTGTAATGCACTACCTTTAATGTGTATTACAGGTTTTTTTATGCTTTCAATATGTTAACCATTCAATTCATCCGTGATCACAGGGATACCGCCATCGAGAGGTTGAAAGTCAAGAATTTCAAGCAGCTGGAGCTGATCGACATGATCATTGCCAGGGATGATGAACGAAGGTCCCTCCAGGTGCGGACCAATGATCTGCAGGCCGAACTTAATCAGGTCAGCAAAGAGATTGGCATCTTGTTCAAAACAGGGGAAAAGTCAAAAGCCGAGGAGGCCAGGGTGCGAACAACAGGCATAAAAAAGGAGCTCGAATCATCGGGGCAGGCCCTCCAGGAGGCTGAAAAAGAGATCAGCGAATGGCTGGTGCAAATCCCCAACATCCCCCATCCTTCAGTCCCTAAAGGTGGAAGTGAAGCTGATAACAGGGTCGTCCGGCAGGGAGGTCAAATCCCTGTGCTGCATGAGGGTGCCATGCCGCACTGGGAGCTTGGACTCCGCTACAAGCTCATCGATTTTGACCTGGGGGTAAAAATTACCGGGGGTGGATTCCCCCTTTTCAGGGGACAGGGAGCGAGGTTGCAGAGGGCGCTTATTTCATACTTCCTTGACCAGAACAGTGCCGCCGGTTACGAGGAAATCCTCCCCCCCCTGCTGGTCAATGAAGCCTCCGGGTTTGGCACCGGACAGCTCCCCGATAAAGAGGGGCAGATGTACCACGTAACCGGGGATAACCTCTACCTGATTCCCACCGCGGAAGTACCGGTCACCAATATGTACAGAGATGTAATCCTTCAGGCAGAGGAGCTTCCCATTAAGAACACCGCCTATACGCCCTGTTTCAGGCGTGAGGCCGGATCCTATGGAAAGGATGTAAGGGGACTGAACCGTGTCCACCAGTTTGACAAGGTGGAAATTGTCCAGATCCAGCACCCTTCAGCTTCCTACGATGCCCTGGAGGAGATGGTGAACCACGTGGAACAGCTGGTGATCAACCTGGGGCTCCCGTACCGGATCGTGCAGTTATGCGGGGGAGATCTCAGTTTCACTTCGGCCCTGACCTACGATTTTGAGGTGTATGCGGCTGCTCAGAAAAAGTGGCTTGAGGTGAGCTCCGTTTCAAATTTTGAGTCTTACCAGGCAAACCGCCTGAAGCTTCGCTTCCGTGAACCATCGGAGAAGAGGCCTCAGCTGGCACACACCCTCAATGGGAGCGCACTGGCCCTTCCCCGGATCATGGCCGCCATTCTGGAGAACTTCCAGACCCCTGACGGCATCCTGGTACCGGAGGTCCTGCACCGCTACATTGGAGCAGGGAACGAAAAAATAAGTTAGTATATCTTGCTTTCTATGCCGGGGGAATCAGCCAGAAAAGCCTTTATCTTTGCACTGCTTGCTGTGCTCTGCTGGTCCACCTCCCCCACGGCTTTTAAAATTGGACTCAGGTACCAGGATAGTTATCAGCTGCTTACCGGAGCTTCTTTAACCTCTGCCCTGGTCCTTGGGCTCATACTCCTGCTGGGCGGAAAGCGAAAGATGTTCCTCGATCTGGGATGGAAGGACCTGGGATTCTCCGCACTGATGGGGATGCTGAATCCGGTGGCCTATTACCTGATCCTCTTCAGGGCTTATTCCCTCCTGCCCGCCCAGGTGGCCCAACCCCTGAACATGGTGTGGCCCCTTCTCCTGGTACTCATCTCCATCCCCATGCTGAAACAGAGAATCGGGTGGAAAAGCATCGGGGCCATGCTGATCAGTTTTACCGGAGTGGTCTTGGTTTCAACGCAGGGCGGAGCGGGTCATGAAGATCCCGGGAACAGGCTGGGGATTTTACTGGCCCTTTCAAGTGCCGTGCTCTGGGCTTTCTATTTCATTTTCAATACCAGGGATCACCGGGATCCGGTGCTCAGGCTCTTCCTTAATTTCCTGTTTGCCTCAATATACCTGCTGGCGGGCGGGTTCATAAAGGGAGAGATTTTCCCTGGATCCCCGGAGGCGTGGGGAGCAGCCATCTATGTGGGAGTTTTCGAAATGGGTATTACATTTGCTCTATGGTTAATTGCCATGCAGCATGCCAAGACCACTGCCAGGATCAGCAACCTTGTATATCTTGCGCCGTTTCTGAACCTGATCCTGGTACACCTGGTCCTGGATGAACGGATTTATGTGACCACCGTATTTGGAATCGTGCTGCTGGTTTCCGGAATATTGATTCAAAATATAACAGGCAGGCATGCAAAAAGCTCATGATAAGATAATTCTCGGGATAGACCCGGGAACCACCCTGATGGGGTACGGCATCATCCATGGTTCTGGTAAAAATCCCGGTTATGTGGACATGGGTGTCATTGACCTGAAGAAAGGCGGGGACCATTACATGAAACTTCGGAAGATCTATGAGGGGACCCTCAAGCTCATCGAAAAATACCTTCCCGACGAGGTGGCCATTGAGGCTCCCTTCTATGGCAAAAATGTGCAATCCATGCTGAAGCTGGGAAGGGCCCAGGGAGTTGCCATGGCAGCTGTACTGGCAAGGGATATTCCAGTATTTGAATACGCTCCCAGAAAGATAAAGCTTGCCATTACCAGTGCAGGGAGTGCCTCAAAGGAACAGGTGGCAAACATGCTGGCACGGATGTTTGACCTGAAGGAGATCCCAAAGAACCTGGATGCCACCGATGGACTTGCCGTGGCCGTTTGTCATTTCTACCAGAAAGGGATCATCCCCGGGAAATCGGGATCAAACAGCTGGGAAGCCTATATCAGGAAGAATCCGGGAAGGGTTAAATAAGCCTAACGGATCGCCGATACGATCTTTTCAGCAGTTTGCCTGAACTGTTCGTCACTGAATTTCAGTTTGGGTCGGCTGAATTCGATATCGTGAAGGTTATTGATGGGAATAAGGTGGATGTGGGCATGGGGAACTTCAAGCCCCAGCACTGCTATTCCCACCCTTTTGCAATCCATGGTCTTATCGATGGCCAGGGCCACCTTTTTTGCAAAAACCATCATCCCGCCCAGCAACTCATCTTCCAGTTCAAAAAGGTAATCCTCCTCAATCTTGGGAATCACCAGGGTGTGTCCCTCCACAAGCGGATTGATATCCAGGAATGCGTAATAACGCTCATCTTCCAGGATCCTGTAGGAGGGGATCTCTCCGGCGACGATCTTTGAAAAAATAGTCGGCATAGCCTCTTTTTACAGGGAAATCTCCATGATCTCGAATGACATGATCCCCGAGGGAACCTGGATATCTACCACATCGCCCACCTTCTTGCCCAGCAAGCCTTTGGCAATGGGGGTGGTCACAGAGATCTTTCCGTGCTTAATATCTGACTCATTCTCAGAAACCAGCATGTATTCCACCTGCTGGTTGTTCTTGGTATTTTTTAGTTTGACCCTGTTGAGGATCTGAACTTTGGATGTGTCGATCTTCGATTCGTCGATGATCCTTGCATTAGCCACCATATCCTCCAATCTGGCGATTTTCATCTCCAACAATCCCTGCGCTTCCTTGGCAGCATCGTATTCCGCATTTTCGGACAGGTCACCTTTGTCCCTAGCCTCCGCGATTTGAAGTGAAATGGCGGGCCTTTCCACAGAGGTCAGCCGGTCCAGCTCCTTTTTCAGGTTGGCCAGCCCCTCCTCCGTCATATAAGAAGCTCTTGCCATAACAATTTCCTCCTGTTTACTTATTAAAACAAAAAGAATCCCGCACCAAACGGAACTCTTCAATGGTAAATTTACAAAAAATAATTAATAATCAATACGGTTGATGATCGAGGCGTATATTACCGCTTTCCCTGCATCAAAATTTTTCCCCAATTGCAAATAATCAATGGCTGCCTCATAATCAGCGCCTTTCTCCTCATCAATATCAATGATCTCCATAGGACCCCCCATATTGTCGACCCTGGTATGAATGCTGCTCCATTCCACACTCTCCTTTCTGCGTTCCATCATTAATTCATACTCCTGCATCAGGGTCATTGCCTCAGGAACCTGGACAGGAGTTTCCTCTACCACCTCATCCTCAAATGGAATATCCTCCTCATAATCCCTCAGATCCATGACCGCCTGTTCCTCCTTACCCATGTTAAAGGCCCTTTCAAGGTTCTCAAGGAACCCCGGAGCAGGCTGGCTTGAGCTCTCCCCTCCACTGCCTTGTGCAGGCTTCTTCTTTTTCCCCATCAACCCGACAATCACCACCACCAGCGTGATTACGATATAGAGTATATTTCCAATATCAAAGTCCATCTTTCAGAGCGGTCAGCGCAATATTATGGGATAACCCGAGTTTAAATTTACAAAAAATAGGTGATTTTCATACATTTGCCACCAGATGAAGAAATTTTCTTTCATATTCACTGCGATCCTTTTTCTGATCTTACCCGCCTTGGTGGCACCTTCCTGTGATTCCAACCGGGGAAATATCATTCCGTACGTAAAAGTTGACCTGTATCTCCTGTTGTATGCCGATCTTGCTGATATGGGTATTGGCAGTGCCAAAGTGATCTCAAATGCAGGGCACCAGGGCATCGTACTTTACAGGGAAGCGGACCTGGAATTCTATGCCTATGACCGGACCTGTACCCGTTTTCCCGACCATGATGTGGCTGTGGTGGAAGACACCTCTTTTTTCGGGGTGTTTGAATGTCCCCAATGTGGTTCAACCTTCCTGCTTATGAATGGTGCCGAACCCAATTCGGGACCTGCCCGCTATCCCCTAGTGGAGTACTTCACCTCCATCCAGGGAGATGTGTTGCATGTCTATAACTAGATCCGGTTGGAGAACCTCGTTCCTGGCAAAGGATTTAGTACCTGTAATGTTCGGGTTTGTATGGTCCTTCCATCTTTACCCCCAGGTAATCCGCCTGCTCCCGGGTAAGTTTGGTAAGTTTTACCCCCAGCTGCTCAAGATGCAGCCTTGCAACCTCCTCATCCAGGTGTTTGGGCAACATGTAGACATCAATTGCATACTCATTTTTCCAAAGGTCAAGCTGGGCAAGGGTCTGGTTCGAAAATGAATTGCTCATGACAAAGGAGGGATGGCCTGTGGCACATCCCAGGTTCACCAGTCTTCCCTCGGCCAGAAGGAAGATGGCGTGGTCGTCCTCATAAAGGTACTTATCCACCTGAGGCTTGATATTGATTTTCCGGATACCGGGCCACTTCTCCATCCGGTCGACCTGGATCTCATTGTCAAAATGGCCAATGTTGCACACGATAGACTGGTCCTTCATGGCTGCAAGGTGATCCGCAGTGATCACATCCTTGTTCCCGGTGGTGGTCACGAAGATGTTACCCTGTTTCACCGCTTCCTCCATGGTGGTCACCTGGAATCCTTCCATGGCGGCCTGAAGGGCACAGATGGGATCAATCTCGGTCACCAGGACCCTGGCACCGTAGGATTTCATGGAATGGGCGCACCCTTTTCCCACATCCCCATATCCGGCCACCACGACCACCTTGCCGGCCACCATCACATCCGTGGCCCGCTTGATGCCATCGGCCAGCGATTCGCGGCACCCGTAGAGGTTATCAAATTTTGACTTTGTTACAGAATCATTCACATTGATGGCCGGGAAGAGCAGCTTGCCCTGTTCCATCATCTGGTAAAGGCGGTGTACACCGGTGGTGGTCTCCTCTGAAACTCCCCTGATCCCGGGAACCATCCTGCCCCACCTTCCATGGTCCTCCTGAAGGATTCCTTTGAGGGTTGCATAAATGACCTCCTCTTCCCTGCTTGAGGCCTTCACATTCAGTACGGCTGCATTCTTTTCTGCTTCATACCCCTTGTGAATCAGCAGGGTGGCATCACCACCGTCATCCACAATCAGGTTTGGTCCTTTTCCTCCGGGGAAATTAAGGGCCTGGGCGGTGCACCACCAGTACTCTTCCAGGGTCTCCCCTTTCCATGCATATACCGGGATCCCTGCTGCGGCAATGGCCGCTGCAGCGTGATCCTGGGTACTGAAAATATTGCAACTGGCCCAGCGCACATCTGCGCCAAGTTCAGCAAGGGTTTCGATCAGTACCGCCGTCTGTATGGTCATATGTAGCGATCCCATGATCCTGGCACCTTTCAACGGTTTTTCACTGGAGAATTTCCTCCGGATGGACATGAGTCCGGGCATCTCTTTCTCTGCAATTTCGATCTCTTTCCTTCCGAAATCAGCCAGGCTGATATCCGCCACTTTGTAGGGAAGGGTCTCTGTATAGGTCATTGTTTCCATTTTCATTTATAAGGATTGCAAAAGTACGGTTTTCTAAAGATATATGCTAACACCCAGCTTAAATCTCACGCTGTTGAAGTTCAGGGTTTGTTCTTGTATCACAACGGATTCTCCAGGGATAGCCGATGTAAAATCCCTTTCCGGCACGATAAAAGGCTGGTAGAAGTTGACTTCCAGGCCGGTAAATAAGGACATCCCGGGAAAGAAATAGCAATGGACCGAACCCCTCGCCTGTGCCCCCATCACGTGATCTGTATAACTGTAATAGAACTGGTCACTTAAAGGCTGATCGGGATTCTCGTAATTGTCATAGTAATAGGATAGGTCCCATGATGGTGTTGAAATCAAGAATCCCGCTCCCACCAGGACTTCGAATCTCCTGGTAAAATAGCGGTCCACATGCCAGAGCGCATACTCTGCATAGATCCTGTGCTCTGTTTTCCCGACACTTACATTCAGGCTGCCCGAACTTAAATCATTCAACTGACCGGCACCCATATAGGCGTAATCACCCTGACCAAAAAATTGCCAGCCAAAAATGAAACGGTCCAAGAATCTTACGGACAGGTCAATCATCTCCACACTGTAGGCCTGGCTTCCATTATATTCAAGGCCATGCCCTGGAAAAGAGTTCACTACCTCACTCAAATCATCAGAAGCCACATCACCTCCAAAACCAAATCCAAACGATAATCTGAAATGTTTGTCCGGGAAAGCCTGGCGCAAAACCGTGGAATTCTTAAATGCCTCTTCCATGGTCGTGATCGGAGCCAGGGAGTCCACATAAATTGAGGCCTCCCTGAGCCTGGTATATGACTTGTAATAGCCAGGGGTGGTCTGCCTTATATCCATTGCTTCGGCTTTCTTTGCCCTCAGGAGCCTGTTCCCTCCCTTCTGCAGAAGCACGCTGTCGATCTCATCATAAGGGATGCGGACCATCCGCTCCATCCATTCGCTTCCCACCGGAAGCCCTTTTCCCCTGAAAAGGACCACCTCTTCTGTGGAGACATGAACCAGCTGCCCGGCAGAATATTCACCCGGACCGGTATATGCCGCTCCCACGGGCTGAGCCCGGATCCACCTTTCCTGAATCTTGCTCCAACTCTCGGGATCGATGCCAAATTCACTCCCTGGATTTTCCGGTGGAACAGCCACCTGGGCCAGAAGGTCCATCCCGCCCATGAGGATCACCCCATGGAGAAGAAATACCCTGATAATTTTCATACGATTTGCTGAATTATCGCTTTGTCAACTTCAAGCTGCTTTCTCAGCGCATCGATCCCGCTGAACTTCATTTCATTCCTGATTCTTTTTACAAAATGGATCACCACTTTTTCGTCATAAAAGTCACCCGAAACCCCGAAGAGATGTGCCTCAATGGTCTTAACCGCGGAAGCGCTGTCAATGGTGGGACGGAACCCGATGTTGAGCATGCCTCCAAGGGTTTCCCCCCTTAATTCTGCCCTGATGGCATAAACCCCGTTCATGGGGATTAGCTTGTATGGATCCGTAGGATGTATGTTTGCAGTTGGAAAGCCCATCTCCCTTCCTATGCGGTTCCCCTCCACGATATTCCCGGCCAGGTAATAGTGGTATCCAAGCATCTCCCTTGCCTGCTCCAGTTCACCCTTTGAGATGGAATTGCGAATGGCAGTGGAATTGATCCGCCCGGATTCCGGGTTGAACTCGGGCAGCTTCTCGATCCTGAACCGGTTTTGATCAGCACACCTGGCCAGCCCCTCAGGATCCCCCTTCCGGTCATGTCCAAAACGGTTGTCGTATCCCACCAGCAGCACTTCGATCCCCAGGTGCTTCACCAGGTATTCCTGTGTGAATTCACATGCGGTCAGGGATGCGATTTCCTGGTTGAAAGGAACAATCACAAGGTTGCTGATCCCGATCCGTTCCATCTCCCTGATCTTCTCCTCCTTGGTATGCAATAGTTTAAACTGGGGCAATCCCCGGTTGAGCACAATCTGGGGGTGGGGCCACAGGGTGACCGCAACCGGATCCCCACCATGATTGGCTGCCTGTTCCTTCAAATGTTCCAGAATAAACTGATGCCCCCTGTGGACCCCGTCAAAAATTCCGATGGTGGCCACGGGGTGATTCAATTGGATGGATTCATGGATAGACCAGACTTTCATCATCAGTTCATAAAGATTATCCGCACAAGTCCGCAAATTTAATAAATTTAACGTGCCTTAATGAATGATCTCGACCTCATAAAGAATGATCCCTGGCTGGAACCTTACCGGTCAGCCATCGAACGGCGCAGGCAAAAGGCCCTTTCCAGGGAGGCTGCACTGGCCGGGGATGGCTCCCTCCAGTCCTTTGCCAGCGGTCACCTGTACTTCGGCCTTCACAGGAATCAGGGTGGCTGGGCCATGCGAGAATGGGCACCCCATGCCCTGGAGATTTTCCTGATCGGTGCATTCAACGACTGGCAGGTGAGGGAAGATTTCAGGTTCCAGAGGCTGGAACACGGGACCTGGGAGATCCACCTGGAGGAGGGTGCCATCAAGCACCAGGACCACTATAAATTGCTGGTTCGCTGGGATGGAGGTGAAGGAGAACGCATCCCTGCATGGTCCAACCGCGTGGTCCAGGATCCCGAGACGAAAGTCTATGATGCCCAGGTATGGATCCCTGATCAACCCCATTCTTGGGTGCACCCCCTGCCCGATCTTTCTGGATTCCAGCCCCTGATCTATGAGGCGCATATCGGAATGGCCACCGAGGAGCACAGGGTGGGCACCTACACCGAATTCAGGGAAAAAGTGCTGCCCCATGTGGTCCGGGCAGGATACAACACACTTCAGCTCATGGCCATCCAGGAACACCCTTACTACGGTTCATTTGGATACCATGTCTCCAGTTTCTTTGCGGCCAGTTCCAGGTTTGGAACCCCGGAGGAACTCAAGGAGCTGATTGATGAGGCGCACAGTCACGGTCTCGCAGTGATCATGGATATTGTCCACTCCCATGCAGTAAAGAACGAGGTTGAGGGCCTGGGAAGGTTTGACGGAGATCCGGCACAGTTCTTCCACGGAAACCACCGACGGGAACATGTGGCCTGGGATTCGCTCTGTTTTGATTATGGAAAGAACGAGGTGTCCCATTTCCTGCTCTCCAATGTGAATTACTGGTTGTCCGAATACCGCTTCGACGGTTTCAGGTTCGACGGGGTCACCAGCATGCTCTATTATGACCATGGACTGGAGCGGGACTTTAATAGTTACGATTTTTATTTCGACGGGGGCCAGGACGAAGATGCCATCACCTACCTCTCCCTGGCCAATAAAATGATGCAGGAGATCAGGCCAGGAGCCATCTCCATAGCTGAGGACATGAGCGGGTATCCTGGTCTGGCAGTGCCCATCTCCCTTGGAGGGGTCGGTTTCAATTACAGGCTTGCCATGGGAACCCCCGATTACTGGATCAAAACCATCAAGGAGCGGTCCGATGAAGAGTGGAACATGCCGCAGATTTTCCACGAACTCACCTCCAAAAGGGCCGATGAAAAGACCGTGGGATACGCTGAATCACACGACCAGGCGCTGGTGGGAGACAAAACCATCATATTCAGGCTGATCGATAAGGAGATGTACTGGCACATGAACAAGGGATCCCAGAACCTGATCGTGGACCGTGGCGTGGCCCTGCATAAGATGATCCGCCTCATTACCGCTGCCACCGCAGGAAATGGATACCTGAACTTCATGGGTAACGAGTTCGGACATCCCGAGTGGATCGATTTCCCCCGGGAGGGAAATGGCTGGTCCTACCAGTATGCACGCAGGCAATGGACCCTTATTGAAAACCAAGAACTCCGGTACCATTTCCTTTCGGATTTCGACAGGGAGATGATCCGGTTGATCCGGCAATCAGGACTATACAGCGCCTCCTGCAACCATGTGAAGAGCGACCAGGGAGATCTGGTCATTGCCTTTGAAAGGAGCGGCCTGCTGTTTGTTTTTAATTTCCACCCCTCACATTCCTATACCGATTACGGATTTGCGGTGGATGCCGGTAGATATATTACCAGGCTCTGCACCGATCAGCCTGAATTCGGGGGCTTTGACCGCTATGATATGAAGGTGGTACACCGTACTTCGGTTGAAAGGTCCTTTGGCCTGAAGCAGAACCTGAAATTGTACATTCCCTCCAGGACGGCCCTGGTCCTTCAATTGCAACCCATTCCACGGGTAAGGTAACCTGCTACCCTAGATCCAGCGCACCAGCGGGAAGTCCATCCGGTGGGGAATAAGGTCGTGTTTGGGGTAAATGCGGAACCCGATGTCGAACAGACCTGTTTCACTCACCTGTTGTACGAAAGTATACTCGGCCCTGGATCCTTCACTTTTGGTGCATTTGAAATCCACGGTTCCCCTGAATACTGACTGATCATCGCCCCTGGCGTTGTTGATCATCACCATCTCCACCCCGATCTCCTTGGATGAAAGCTTACCCAGGTCAAGCACAACCCTTCCTGAGTAAGTCTGTCCCACCAAAAACTCCTCCCGTGTGGCATCCGGTATATCGTATTCCTCTACCTTGATCTCTTTCCAGTGGGTAAGTACCCTGTGTTTCCAGAGGGCAAGCTCCTTGGGAACCAGGTACTCCTTTTCATGTAACTTATTGCTTCGTTTGGCAAGCTTTATATAGAACTTTGTCAGATAATCCCTCAACATCCTGTTCATAGTGAATTCGGGTGCCACATGGGCGATGGTGTTCCTGATCATGCCTACCCAGTCTTCAGGGATATCATGTTCGTTCCTGTTGTAAAATTTTTTGGTAATATCATTTTCCAGCAGGGTGTAGATCCTTTCGGCATCAAGTTCGTCCTGCAGCTCCTGGTTGTCAAATGACCGCTCAATGGGAAGGGCCCATCCTGCATCTGACCGGTAGCCTTCAGCCCACCATCCGTCCAGCACACTGAAATGCATGGTCCCGTTCATCACTGCCTTTTCTCCGCTTGTCCCGGAGGCTTCCAGGGGCCGGGTGGGCGTGTTCAGCCAAATATCGACCCCGCGGATCAATCTTTTCGCCAGTTCAATATCATAATTCTGGAGAAAAATGATCTTGCCGGTGAATTCAGGTTTCTTTGACATCTCCACGATCATTTTGATCAGGTCCTGCCCGGGGATATCCTTGGGATGTGCCTTACCTGCAAAAATGAACTGAACTGGTCGGTCAGGATTATTCACAATTTTTGCCAGCCTCTCCCGGTCCCTGAACAGCAATTGCGCCCGCTTGTAAGTTGCAAACCTGCGTGCAAAACCGATGGTCAGGGCATTTTTATTCAATGCATTTGCGATCTCCAGCATCTGTGCCGGATTATCCATCATCCTTGTAGAGGCAGCCGAGAGCCTGTTCTTAATAAAGTCGATCAGTTGTTCCCTTTCGTCGGTTTTCAGGTCCCAGATCTCATGGTCTTTCACAAACTTGACCTTATCCCACATGAGCCGGTCTTCCTGCCTCGAGAAACAATCCTGTCCAAAAGTCTTCAGGTAAAGTTTCTTCCATTCCGCTCCCAGCCAGGTGGGCAGGTGGACCCCGTTGGTCACATGGCTGATATGCAGTTCCTCGGTCAGGTATCCTGGCCACAACCCGGTGAACATCTCCCTTGAGACTGCACCATGAAGCTTGCTGACCCCGTTGACCTCCTGGGAAAGCTTCACCGCCAGCACACTCATGGAGAATTTCTCATTCACGTTGTTGGGGTGGTACCTTCCCAGGTTCATGAACTGGCTCCAGGTGATCTGTAGACGTTCAGGATAATGGGCAATATAGGTCCGGAGCAAATCTTCATCAAAAGCATCATGCCCTGCGGGTACCGGGGTATGGGTGGTAAAAAGGCTTGAAGCACGCACAAGTTCCAGTGATTCCGGAAAGGTAAGGTTATCTTCATGGATGTACTCCCGCAACCGCTCAAGTCCGGTAAAGGCTGCATGACCTTCATTGCAATGGTATACCTCAGTCTCCACGCCGATGGCCCGCAACGCCCTGATGCCACCAATGCCCAGCAGAATTTCCTGCTTCAGCCTGTTCTCATAGTCTCCCCCGTAGAGATTGTGCGTGATGGTGCGATCGCTTTCCTGGTTGGCCTCATAATCGGTATCCAGCAAATAGAGAGGGATCCTTCCAACCTGGACCTTCCAGATCCTGGCAAAAAGGGTTCTTCCCGGAAGTACGATCTGAATGTGTTTCCAGTTCCCCTCCTCATCCCTTTCAGGGGTGACCGGAAGCCTGGAAAAGTGTTGCTGGTCACTCAGTGCCACCTGCTCCCCTCCTGCGGAAATCACCTGGCGGAAATAGCCGTACCGGTAAAGCAGACCCACACCCACCATTTTCACGTTATAGTCACTGGCCTCTTTCAGGTAATCTCCAGCCAGCAGGCCCAGACCCCCCGAATAGGTCTTCAGTGATGTGTGCAATCCGAATTCCATGCTGAAATAGGAGATGGAGGGCAATCCCTCCCTGGGCTTCTCCTCCATATAGGTCTTATATGCCTGGTGAACTTTGCCAATTTTCTTGATAAATTCCGCATCCTTCTCCATCTTTTTCAGGACCTCGTAAGGAAGTCTCTCCAGCAATTCAACCGGGTTCTTCTCTACTTCGTCCCACAAATCCTTATCAATGGAAGCGAAGAGGTCGATGGCCTCCTGGTTCCAGGACCACCAGAGATTCTTTGATAACTCTTCCAGTGGTTTTAACTGATCAGGGATATGCTGTTGGACCAGGATCCGCCTCCATAGGGGGTGGATATCCACAAGGACCTGCTCGGTCTCAGGCAATTTCTCAATCCTTTCTTTTTCGTAATAGACCGATTCCTTGCCCGAAGCGCTATTCAATGCATGGTCAAAAGCACGCCGGTAATGCTTGATCAGGTTTTCCCACAGTGCGATCCTGGAGATCTCAAATGCACCGTTCCTGACCTCTTCCCGTCCATCCTCATCAAGCTTGCAATATTCCAGCAGCGCCTCACCGATGGCCAGGGCAACCTCCTTGTCATTAAAATCATCCCTCGGGATCACGGTGATCCCCTTCACCTTCTTCTTGTACTCATTGTTCACCCAGCGGCCGAAACCGGTCAGTGTGGTGGTGATGGTTGGGATCTTGAACGCCAGACTCTCCAGAGGGGTATATCCCCAGGGTTCATAATAGGAGGGGAAGACGGTCATATCAAGCCCGATGAGCACATCATAGTAGGGCAGATCGAAGATCCCGTCATTGCCATCAAGGTAAGAAGGGACGAAAATAACCTTTACCCGGTCCTCAGGCCCGTTATTCAGGTTATTGGCTTTGATGCGGTTCAGAACCAGGTCGTGCTCGGCATAGTGGAGTCCGTGTGTGAGATGCCTGCCTGCCAACTGGGACCCATCAGAAGATTCTAGAGCTTCCATGAGGTCCTTGCGCGGACCATAATGATTGGCCGGTATAAGGATAAAGGCAACTGCAGTCCCGGTGCAATGCTCGTTTCTATTGAGCTCTCCCAGTGCATCAATGAACAGGTCAACTCCCTTGTTCCTGAACTCATACCTTCCGCTTGTGGCCATCAGAAGGGAGTTTGGCGGAATGGCCTCCCCGGTCAGCACCGATGCCACCTCAAGCAGTTTTTCCCT
Source organism: Bacteroidota bacterium (assembly GCA_024640885.1). Lineage (GTDB taxonomy): Bacteria > Bacteroidota > Bacteroidia > Bacteroidales. The sequence goes on from JAHEEC010000029.1 coordinate 37,264, forward strand.
TGCGGCCTGTCTCTTCTCTTTGAACTCCCTTTTACCGGGGACAAAACTATCCTCGAACCCGTTAGGGGTGACCACATCAATTGCTCTCTTATGAAATTGCTCACACTCCTGGGCCGTCAGTTCACTTACGGTGGTGAAAGCGTCCGCCTCATTGGCCGCACACTTTTCAAGGGAGTGTTTTGAAACGATATTCAGTTCCCTGGCCTTGGTGTCCCCGTTAAATTGTTTTAATGCACTGTAAAGGGGTTGACCGTTCCCGGCGATGGACCGACCCACTGTGGTGGCATGGGTGGTGAAAATGGTTCCAACCCTGGGTAAAAATTGTTCGATGTAGAGCAACCCGGCTCCTGTTTGCCACTCATGAAACTGAGCCACAACCATCTTCTCCTCTGCATCATAATACCTGATAAAGCTCTCTATGACCTTGCCCGCAGCGTAACCGAAAAGCGCTGGTTCAACAAAATCCCACTGCCCGCTGAGGGTATCAAGTTTATACGTCTCCCAAAGGTTTTTAAAGATCTCATTCTTCTGGTTGAAAAAAGTAGTAAAATCGAGCACGATGGAGACGGGATTCCCCGCAATCTTCCACCTCCCGATCCTTACCCTCAGACCCTCCTTTGCGGCTGCTTCACGCCACTGGAGGAAAAGTTCCGGATCCTCCACAAACTCGGGATGCTCCCTATTTTCACGCCAAACATCAGGTCCAATGGTGATGTAACAATCCTTGAGCTCCTTGACCACACTCAGTGCCTTTGTGGAGATGACCGTATGGATCCCGCCAATCTTATTGCATACTTCCCAACTAACCTCGAATAAATAAACAGGTTTTATCATTGTAATT
>JAHEEC010000029.1:38204-41561 GCA_024640885.1 Bacteroidota bacterium
GCCACTTCGGCCGGAGTACTGAAATTGAATTTTGAATGCTTGAATACTGCGCTTGGAAATGCCTTCAGGAATTCAAAGATCCCTGTCTCTTTCCACTGGTGCTCCCCGAAGGTCTCGTAATCCATGAACAGGTTCACTACCTCTTCGTTGGCCGGGATCTGGTTCAACCAGCCAACAAATTTTTCCGCAGTAAGCGGATATCCTGCCCATCCTTTGTTGGAAAAGCGAAAGGCAATATCGTCACTGAGCTTAAAATTCTTCAGTAAAAGTTTCAGCTTGGGATTGATGGCGTTACAATAGAGAAAGTTCGGGCTTTTCCATCCCAGCACATGCTTTGCTCCCTCGGTAATCATGGCCTTGTAACCCATCTCTGCCACCATGGATCCGATCTCATCCGAATAGATCAGCTCGGTATTCCTGAATACAGTGGGTTGAATCCCAAAATTTTCCACCATTAATGAAGCGTGGGCATTCACCTGCCTCATGAATTCTTCTTTCCCTTTCAGTGAGGATAAGGAGTGTGCATAAGTCTCTGCCAGAAACTCCACCTGACCCGTTTCCGCCAGTCTCTTAAAGCTTTCAAGTACCTCGGGCGCATAAAGCTTGAACTGCTCCATGGCCACACCGGAGATGGAGAAAGCGACCTTGAACTTCTCCTTGTGCTTATGGATCAGCTCCAACATCAGTTCATTGGCAGGCAGGTAACACTTCTCTGCCACTTTCCGGAGAATGGATTCATTGGAGTAATCATCGTAATAGTAATGATCATTTCCAATATCAAAAAAACGGTACCTTCTGAACCGGAAAGGCTGGTGGACCTGGAAATACAAACAGATGGTTCTCATATGGTTACTTTAAGATTTACTGAACAAATTCCTGATATATCGAATGGACTTTTTTCCCGGAATTCTCCCACTTCATGTCGTTGACCTCCCTGACGCCATACTTCCGGAACATCTGTGACAGGGCGGGATAATTCAGAAGGCCGTAAATGGCATCTGCCATTGCATCCACATCCCAGAAATCTACTTTAAATGCATACTTCAGGATCTCGGCAACCCCCGATTGATGTGAGATTATGGATGGCACATTGGACTGCATTGCCTCCAGTGGTGAAATCCCAAACGGCTCTGATACAGAAGGCATTACGTACACATCACTGATGGAAAACATCCTGAACACATCATCCCCCTTCAGGAATCCCGTATAGTGAAACCGGTCCGATATTCCCAAAGCGGCTGTCCAGTGAATCATCTTTTCCAGCAACTCACCACTTCCAGCCATCACGAACCTCACATTATCCATTTTTTGCAGGACCTTGAAGGCCGCCTGGATAAAATATTCGGGCCCTTTCTGCAGGGTCACCCTGCCCAGGAAGGTCACCACCTTATCGTTGATGCCCCTCTTGAGAACCAGGCGTTCGTCATCGGCCAGTGGCTCCACCGCATTGTACACAGTGACCACCTTGTCCGGGTCAATGCCATACTTTTCAATCACCGTATTGCGCGTCAGGTTGCTTACGGCAATGATCTTGTCGGCCAGGTGCATTCCCATCTTCTCAATTTCAAAAACGCCAGGATTCACGCTCCCCCCGCTCCTGTCAAAATCGGTGGCATGCACATGGATGACCAATGGTTTCCCGGAGGCCTTCTTTGCAGCAATGCCTGCCGGATAGGTGAGCCAGTCATGGGCATGGATGATATCAAACTCATACCTTTTTGCAATCTCCCCGGCCACAATGGCATAATTGGCAATCTCCTCAAACAGATTGCTTCCGTATTTTCCAGAAAAGGTGAGTTTTCCACCAAGGCGGGTCTCAACCATTCTTTTGCCCAGGTTCTCAGCCTTGTTGACCAGATTTTCATATTCCTCCGGGGAGGTGTAGGGTACGAGGTTGGATTCAACTTCGATGTATGACAGATCCTTCATATACTGGTGGTACTTCACCTTGGTCACATCCAGGGATACATCCCCGGCACCTAAAACCCTGATCCTGCTCTGGTCCTCGTCCCCGTAGGCTTTGGGGACAACAAATAATACTTCCAATCCGGGAATTGAAGCCATCCCTTTGGTGAGCCCATAGCAGGCTGTGCCAAGCCCCCCTGAAATATGTGGTGGAAATTCCCACCCGAACATCAGTACCCTCATTGAACGTAGGTATTGAATTTTTTTTTAATTAAACTTTTCAATCATCTCACCGATCCTGAGGAGCGCGGCCACAGAAACAGCCTGGGATATACTACCCCTGGGTTCATAGGGAGGATTGCCGTCATAGGCCTGGGAAATACTCCCGATGCCCCTTTCTGAGAGGGCATCCTCAAATCCGTCATGCAACCTCTTGATAAGCATATGCCCCGATTTCTTATGGACATCGAGGTAACCTTTGGCAAAGTGCTCAAGCATCCAGGGCCAGGCCGTTCCCTGGTGGAAAGCACTGTCACGGCTCTCCTGGTTCCCTTCACAAACTCCCTTGTAGGCCTCATTCTTTGGCGCAAGGCTCCGGAGCCCCCTTGAGGTGAGCAACTCACTCTCCACCACATCAAGGATCGATTTCTTCATTTCAGTGGTCAGGGGTGAATAATCCATGGCCACAGGAATGACCTGGTTGGGCCTCACCGAATAATCCTTAAAATCGCCATTCACATAATCTGCCAGGTATCCTCTTTCTTCAACCCAGAACCGGTCAATAAAAGAATTCCGGATCAACTGCGGGGCCCCTTCCCAGGATTCCCTGAAGGCTTTATCACGTTTGCCCACAAAATCAAGGGCTGCGCACACTGCATTATACCACAATGCATTCACCTCGACGGTTAATCCTGCACGCTGGGTCACAGGTTTTCCGTTCACGATTGCATCCATCCATGTAAGAGGTTTGCCAGGTTCTTCAGCGAAGATGAGCCCGTTGTCGTCCATACGGATGATTCCAGAGGCCCCGGACCGGTAGGTATCCAGCACCGATTTGATCACCTTTCCATATTTTTTCCAGATATCAAATCCGGGATCATACTTCCGGTATTGCTGGAGCGACCATATGAACCACAGGGGAGCATCCACTGAATTAAATGCAGGCGCCCCCCGCTTGACCGTGGTTGGGAACAGTCCGTTCTTGATCCTGAATGCCATGGAATCGATCACCTCAAGGGCGGTTGCATAATCGCCTGTGGTCAGCAGGAGTCCGGGGAGTGCCATGAAGGTATCCCTTCCCCATGTCTTATACCAGTGAAAACCTGCTTTGATCTCGGTGCTATCTTTCCTCCGGACAATAAATTGCTGGGCTGCATTCAACAGACAGTTCTTGAAACTGTCCTTGGGGATGCGATGGCTGTATTCGCTGTTAAACTTCCGTTTGATTCCTGC
>JAHEEC010000002.1 GCA_024640885.1 Bacteroidota bacterium
GGTGTGACACTCCATGCAGGCGGTGGAAAACCCGGCGGCAAGATGGCCGGGGTTGGTGGTGCCATTGTAGTCGGGCTGATGGCAGGCGACACATTCGGTGGGCACATTCGAGTAGTCATTGATATCGTGACATTCATTGCAGTCAAACACCGCATGGCCCTGGGTCAGGGGAAAACCCGAATGTTCAAAAATGGCCGGTTTCCATCCCGGCATGGTGGTATGACACTCCATGCACACATTGGAAATATTGGCGGCCAGGTGATCGGGATTGGTGGTTGCATCGTATTCGGGCTGGTGGCAGGAGAAGCAATCCTGCGAGACATTTGAATAATTCGTCTCATCATGACAAAGATTGCAGTCATTGACTGCGTGTCCAAAGGTAAGGGGAAACTCCACATGGTCAAATTGCGCCGGCTTCCATCCCGGCATGGTGGTATGGCACTCCATGCATACATTGGAAATACCGGCGGCCAGGTGATTGGGATTGGTGGTCACATCGTAATCAGGCTGGTGGCAGGAGAAACATTCAGGAGAAACATATGAATAATTAGAGGCATCGTGGCAAAGGTTGCAGTCGTTGACTGCGTGCCCAAACGTCAGGGGAAACTCCACATGGTCAAATTGCGCTGGCTTCCATCCCGGCATAGTGGTATGGCATTCCATGCATTCGGTGGAAATATCGGCAACGGTGTGATTGGGATTTGTGGTTGCATTGTAGTCCGTCAAATGGCACGAGAGGCACTCTGTGGAAATATTGGAATAATCATTCAGATCATGGCATTGATTGCAATTATTGATTGCATGGCCCTGTGTGAGCGAGAAGAAGGAGTGATCAAACCGGGCCGGTTTCCATCCGGGCAGGGTCGTATGGCACTCCATACAATCTGTGGAAAGGTCAGCGGTCAAATGACCGGGATTGGCAGTCGCATTGTAATCTGCCTGGTGGCAGGAATAGCACTCCGCGGAGGTCTCGGTATAATCTGTTCCAGTATGGCATTTGTTGCAATCAAAGATGGCATGACCCTGGGTAAGGGGAAAAAAGGAGTGGTTATACCCGGTTCCACCCCAGGTAAAAGCGTTCATGGAATGGCAGTCCAGGCACTGGGTTGAGAAGTTCCCCAGCAAATGATTGGGATTGGCGGCTGCCTGGTAATCCTGAAGGTGGCAGTCCACACACTCCACTCCGAGCGGTTCAAAACGGAGCCGGGATGATGAAGGGTGGCAGTCCAGGCAACCAGCCGTCAAGTGAGGCCCCTGGAGCGGGAAACGGCTTTGCCTGTGCAGATCCGTTACATCCTCAACAATCCATGATCTCGGGGTATGGCACCGGGCACAATCCATACCTAAGGTCTGCTGGTGCATATCTGTATGGCAGGAGAAGCAATCTGTACCTGCATCGGAAAAGACCAGGGTGGGGTGACACAATTTGCAATTGATTGAGTTGTGCTGTCCCTCCAGGGGAAGTAGAGTGGAGTTGTGATCGAAGGAATAGATCTCCCGGTCCAGTTCCCATCCGTTGGGACTGTGGCAAACGTTGCAGGCAATTTTAAAATCCCCCCCGTGGGGAGAATCCTGAATACGGCCGGCCAGTGCCAGGATCAGAACTGGAAAAGCTAATGACAGGACTCGCATTTGACACTTTTTAGTTTATACTGAATGCTTGTGACCTGCGCTATGACCTGCGGTTTATGGCATTTTGCACAGGCTACATCCTTGTGCTTTCCATCAAGAGGGAATTTGGTTTGATTGTGATCAAACAATCCTGCCTTCCAGTTGAAATAATCATGGCACTTTGCGCACCTGGTACCGGAGCCCTCATTAAATTGATCCTGATGTACATCTTTGTGGCATTCCGTACAGTTGGAAGATAGCCGGGAAAACCGCTGTACCGTCTCTCCCTGCTCATCCGATTTAAAATGGCAGGACCTGCAGGACTGCCGGAGATGGGCCCCTTCCAGGGCGTAGCCTGTTTTGGTGTGATCGAATTCAATGTCATTCCACCTGCTGCTTTTATGGCAATTGAGACAGGTAGTCTCAGGGTCATATTTTTTGTCAAGGACAGACTCGTGGACATTCTTATGGCAATCGTTGCATTTTTGCCCGATCTCCCTGAAACTCCACCTGTCATTTTTTTTGTGGCATTCAAAACAGGGTGTCGCCAGGTGTGCACCGGTCAAGACGAAAGGACTTTCATTGTGCCGTTCGATGGTGAAGTTTGAACGGTCAAAGCCAAGGATTGAATGGCATTCGGAGCAGTCAGGGGATTTGTCCTGGACCACGAACTCCCGGCGATGGTAGTCCGCATGGCAATTGGTGCAACGGCCAAAATAGAGTTTTTTGGTATAACCAGTTTTGTGGCAGCTTGCACATTTTACATCCTGGTGTTTCCCTTCAAGCGGATAGCGGGTGAGTGAGTGGTTGAAAGTCGACATTCCCTTGACCTGGTGAAAGGATACCTCCGAGTGGCATTTGGTGCAGTTCTGTCCGAATTTATTCTCATGGACATCCCTGTGGCAATCGGTGCATTTTCCGGAAGCGATCCCTTTGAATTGCCGAATCTCTTTTCCATTGCGCTCGGCTATTTTGTGGCATTTCGCGCAATCCACTTCTGCATGTTTTCCAATTAATTTGAACCCAGCCCTGTTGTGATCGAATTTTGGTGCAGGTTTGAATGCATTAAAGTCATGACATGATGCACAATCGGTCGCGAGGGTCCCCTGGTGGTAATCGGTATGGCATGAAAGGCATTTCTGGTCCAGGCCCAGGTAGGTGGAGGTTTTTTTCTTGATTTCCTGATCGGTGATGAACTCATTCTTATGGCATTTGCTGCAGTTTATGGTGGAATGCGCCCCGTGCAGGTCGTAACCTGAGAGGGAATGATCAAATTGATCCGTATCGAAGCGGATCATTTGAAAATTCTTGCCATGGTGATCACTGTGGCATGCGATACACTCTTTCCCCGCCACTTCCGAAGAGGAATGATACCCCCTTTTTTCAGAAATCCTGACCCCGATTTCCAGGTGACATTCCAGACACTTTTCGCTGGAAACTTTTTCCCCCAGGATATGGCATTTGGTGCAATTTGAGAGGCCGGCCAGGTGGGCATGGGGCTGGGAGAGATCTCCCGGTGAAATCTGTCCAATGAGTTTCAATGCAAAGATTAAGAGCACCAGGCTGACCCCGGTCGCACGTGCATATTTCTGAACAGAGGGATTCATGGATGTCTAATCAGTTATGCTTTAGCACTGCCTCTCCAAATTTCTTGGTGATTTGTATGCCGATTTTGTCCAAAAATTGCGTGGGCAATTCCCCTCCGGCAAATATGTAAATCCGGTCGTTCTTCAGAGTGGTTTTCTGCCTATCGCCACTTTCACTGGATATGGCCACTTCATACCGGTCGATGATCTCCACATTCGTGTTGAACATCACATTGATTTTACCCTGATCCATGGCATTCTTTATATGTTCACCATTTTTAGGTTTAATCCGCTGGAATGCTTCTTTGCGATAAGAGAGTGTGACATTGTTTTGATCAGCAAGCAAGAGCGCAGCTTCCACAGCCGAGTCCCCTCCACCTACAACCACAATGTTTTCATTCTTGATGTGCTCGGGTTCAAGCAACCTGTAAGCCACTTTCTCCATGGATTCTCCCGGGACATTCAGTTTTCTTGGCGTTCCACGGCGACCGATGGCCAGCAATACGTGTTTGGTCAGGTATTCCTCCCCACCTAAAGTTACCACTTTATGAACATCATTTACGAAAGATATGGACTCAACTTTTGAATTTTCCCTGACCACAATACCGTTTTTGTCAAGCACCCCGTTCCACAGGTTGAGTAACTCGGTTTTGCTTGTTTCATACAGTTTCACCTTGCCATGGAGCGGCAGGTCCATGGGTGAGGTCATGACGACTTTTTTCCTGGGGAAGGTGAAGACAGTTCCCCCCAGGGTATCCTGTTCAAGTGTCAGGCATTTAAGCCCATGTTTTTTTGCAGCAAGTGAGGCTGATATTCCTGCGGGCCCCGCTCCAATTACGATGAGATCGAAGGGAGCCTTGTGATTTCTGTCAATGGTTTTAGCAATATGATCCACCGCCTGCCGTCCCTGCTCCACGGCATTCTTGATCAAACCCATGCCGCCCAGCTCTCCGGCAATGGATATCCCTGGAACATTTGTTTCAAAATGTTGATTGACATGGGGTAAATCCACCCCTCTTTTTTCTGTGCCGATGCAGAGTGAGATGGCCTGGGTGGGGCATGCATGAAAGCAGGCTCCATGACCAATACACTGTGAAGTATTGATTGTGGTGGCCTTCCCGTTCAAGATGCCCAGAATATCTTTTTCCGGACACGCAATGATGCAGGCACCGGTCATGATGCAGCTATTGGGATCTACTACGGGATGCAGGGAGACCGGTTCGTGGATTCCGGCTTTTTTTGCATCCACAATTTTTGCTGCCACCTTGCGCGATCCCCTCTTCAGCTTTAACAGGTAAATCATCACCACGATGAGGCAAAGCAGGAAGACTGAGCCATACACAACCAGGTTTTCGATCTGTGTCTCCATAGTCTATCTAATCTTAATGGTAGGATCAATAGAAATCATTGGCAATGAAATTTAATAATATTAATTCGCAAGAATGTTGAAGGGATGACTGATTGCATGCTTCAGCGAGGGAACTGATTGGCACATGCGGATTTGATTTGTTGTTTAAACGCCTTATCAAAGACGGTTATTGTACGTTTAAATACCCTCAAAGTTGCCGGAATACCCTATTTAAAATTAGTACAAATTGAGCTGTAATCCTCCTGGGTTGCGCTCCCCGTTAGATCAGAAAACCCACCTGTAGCCGAACACAATAGATACCGCCACATGAATGACCATGATAATCAGCATAATAAGTGCAAATGGCAGGTGCGCCACATGCCAGTATCTGAACAGGTTTTGCATGGTCTCCAGCCTTTCGATCCTGCGGTTCATTGATATTTCATTCTTTACCAGCGAAAGTACCTGTGACCGCTGTAATCGTGAGAGTTGGTTCTCCTTTAAAGCTTTTTTGATTCGCTTAATGGCTGTTCGATTGTTCCTGCTTCCCATGGTCGATTGGACAATCACATCAAGGTTGTCCTTGTCAAGGTTATATTTGGTGACAAGTACATCCCTGATATCTGTTTTCATTCCTCTGATCTCATTCAGGCTCAGCGCCCGGCCTTCGATGGTCCTCGGGATCTGGATATAAATGAACCTGCCAATCACCCCGCTGAGGACCACGGCCAACATGCTCCAGAAACTGATGGCAACCACTCCTCCAATTTTAAAAGAAGTATGAAAAACCACCAGCATGGGACCCAGGGTGCAAAGGAAAATATGGAACTCCAGCCAGTGTTTCAATTTCCCCATCCGTCCCAGCGATCTGGACCTTTTACGCAACATATATATTGATACGCCGGACACCATCAGAAATGACCCGAGTATTCCCATTCCATGCCCCAGCAGACCATTTGGTTTGAGCAACTCATGATTGGGGTGATAGAATCTCTCTTCCAGGCTGGTATTGTAATAGGAGTATCCACTGTATACGATGGCCACAGTCGCTGCGATCAGTATAAATATCATTGAACCGATATATAATTTGTGGATGGATGGTTTCATATCTGTAAAGAGATTACTTAAAATATAATGCCAAATTTAATATGATCGGAGCAAAGGTATCTTACTGGATACCAATTTGTATGAACAATCCGGAAAAAGCTGGGGAGCTTATGTTGAATCGTGATCTTCCTTTTTACTCTTCAGGCGTCGGGTATAAAAAACCGAGATCCCGAGGGAGATCACGGCAATGAACATCAGGGCCACGATCCTGTATCCAAGGCTGATATTCTTCAGGTCAATGATGAAGAGGTACAGCACAGTGGCAATCATGGTCATGATGGCCAGCCATCGGTATTTTATGTTATGGATCAATACACTGAGCACGAAGAATAGAAGTGCGGCAAGGGTCCAGGACAGGGTTACAAAATGAGGTGGCACGGCCCGCTGAAGGCTGTAAAGGACCATGACAGAACCAATGAAAAGATAGATGTTTCTGATCCATTCAGTCTTGATCTCCAGTCGCTTCTTCTTCCAGTTCATAATCCTGGCGGTTATAAGTGCAACCAGCGCAAAGGAGAAATTGATGGAGGCCATTGAATCGCCCACGACCAAATATGCGATCAGCAGGCTGACGAATAATATGGTGTTCATGATCACGATGAAGCGGGACCGGAACCACAGTGCCATTGAAACCACCAGGAGGCTCTGGACAGACAACAGGAAGAAGGCAAGGGGGAATTTATAGATCCCTGCAATGGCAATACTCAGGGCCACAAAACTGTAAATGGCATAGAGTGATGCGATTGATCGCCATGTACCACGCCACTGCAGGAAAATGGAATAGCCCATGCAGAATGCAGCAATCAGGCCAAAATAAATATAATAGTTATGCGTAAAAAATGCCATGACAGCCAGCCCCAGGATGAATGAGAAGCCGAGTCCGTTCAACACAATAGAGGCATTCAAAAAGCGTTCCCTGGTCCCATCTGACTTGGGAAACAAGGCCAGGGAAGAATATAACAAAGCACAGATAAAGAGATAAATGTGCCCATAATGATGCGCAGAAATAATCTTGAATGTTCCGGTCACAATGGGATCACCTGCGATCCAGATCAGGAACGTGAAATATACCAGGCCAATGGATATAATCAACCCGGTCCACCAGTTGTTCCTGGATGCAAAAAATATAGCGGTCAATGCAACTCCAACCATTGGCAAAAGCATGAGGCTGGTGGAGTTGCTCGCAATGGCGGTGATCACAGCCATGATCCAGACGATCACCACATGAACCTGGGATTTGTTCCTGAATGCCAGGTAAATAAGGACTATGAGTACCAGGAGTACCACTCCCTCTCCGACCAGGTGGTTTTCAATGATCCTGCTTCCGGGAAGTACGTGGATCCGCATGGCGGTGATGAAGAGCAGAATATGCCCGTTATAGTTAAATAGCCGGGACATATAGGGGAATGATTTTCTGGAGTAATATCCAGCTGCATATACACCTGCAATTGAAGCCAGCCCGAAGATTACAGATGTGACCTGATGACCACCTTTGTGAAGGAGCTGGGTCAGGTACATGATCCCGAACAGCAGGACGATGTTGCCTAGCCACGCCATACCATATTCCCCTATGCGGGATTCAATGGATTCATTTTCCCCGGATGGCTGTTGTGCGGGAGCCACATCCCGGGGTCCGGCAGATCTGGAAGTGATGATCCTTGGACCTGTCGCGGCAGGGGCCCTGTGCTCCTCAAGCAGGATCAGTCTTCTCTCAAGCTCCTCTACGCGTTTTTGGAGTTGTTCAAGATCCGAAGGTTGACTTCCCGGTTGATCTGCCATGACATATGAATTTGGTTCACACTTCTTCTACCTTTTTCCATGGAGGCATCAGCCAGAGGAAAAATGTGAGCAATGCAAATGGAAGCAATAACCAGATGATGGCCATGAATAGCCCTTCGGTACCCACAAGTCCAAGTTTGAAGTCGGTGAACCCGTGAAAACTCTTGGAAAAAAGCTGCCCGCCAATAACCACGTTCCACCTCATGAAAAAGATACCCGTAAGTACCATCAGACCCGCAGCAAGATAGATGGTCTTTCTGACCTGTTCCTTTACCCTGGAGGTCACCTGCAGGATCCCCAGTCCAACCATGGGCATGAGCATCCCCAGGATGATCTGAAAGCCAAACATGGTATAGATCAGTTTGCCGTTTACCAGCACGTGGAGTATATCGAAGGATTCTTCGGCTTCATAGATCCGGTGTACCTGATCCAGGGATTCCAGTGAGAAGTCGAGGATCAGCATATAAAAGAGGTACTTCCCGATGGTATCCAGGGCAGCCATATCGATCTTGACTTTTCGCAGGTAGGACACTGCCATGTAGATCACCATCACCAGGGCGATGCCCGATACCATGGCTGAGAAAAGGAAGATCACTGGCATGATCACAGTGGACCACCAGGGATTGGCCTTGATGGAACCAAAAATGAAGCCCACATATCCATGCAGTAGGAAAGCCGAGGGGATTCCCACCAGTGTAATGATATAGCCGATCCGGTCGTCCCACTTCAGCGCTTTTGGGGAAATATCGGTAACACCCAGGGTCAGCATTTTATAGATCCTCCTCATGATCCCGGTCTTTTCCTGGGACCATATCACGAAATCACGCCGGTAATCGAACCAGATTTCCAACAGGAGGACCACCGCCAGGTACCAGAGATAGACAAAGCCAAAAATGGCCATGGCCGAGGCGCTGTTGGGGGTGATCAGGATTTCATAAAACCGCCCCGGTTTGCCAAGATGTGCAATCAGGGGCAGGGGGGCGCAGATCAGGAAGGCAAGGGCAGTGATCAGTGCAAGCTGGTAGGTGGGCCTGAGGACCTTTACCTTGAAGACCCTTTCCAGGGATGCCAGGATGAAAGCTCCTGCTACCAACCCGGTCAGATAAGGGTACAGTACCACGAGGACTCCCCATTGCAATTCCAGTTCATTGGGGTAGATGTAACCATCCACCTTCGAGAGCATTTCAAATAGATGCTGATAGTGTTGTTCCATATTATCTGACTTCGGCGCGAAGCGCGTTGTAAAAAAGTTTGGACCCGGTATTCATATTCGGTTTGAGTACCTGCCAGTTTTTATCCTTGAGAAATTTGACCAGTTCACTCTCCTTGTCATTCAGATCGCCGTAGATCCTTGCCTGAGTTGGACATATCTCCATGCAGGCCGGGGCAAGGCCCTCTTTGATCCTGTGGTAACAGAGTGTACATTTATCAGCGGTCCTCTTTTCCGGATGGAGGTACCGGCAGCCATAGGGACAGGCCTGGACACAATAGGAGCATCCGATGCAGTAAGTCTCATCCACCAGTGCTACGCCATCCGGACTTTCAAAGGTAGCTCCCACCGGGCAGACCTGAGTGCAGGGTGATTTTGCACAATGGTTGCACATCTTGGGCACAAAAAAGGTCTTGAAGATATCCTCGTCGTCCACCGACTGTTTCAGGCCGTCTATGCCCCCGTTTGGAGATTCCACTTTGATGGTTCCGTCATTGAGGACCGTATACTGTTCCACCCAGGTTCGGAAGTAAAATGGTTCCTGTGGTACATTGTTCTCCACCTTGCACGCTTTGGCACACATTCCGCAGCCAATGCACTTGCTGATATCGATCCCTACGCCCCACCAGGGTCCGCCATCTTTCGGGGGATCTGTAGCAAAAACAAGGATATTAATAGGTTCTATTAAGGAAGAGATAGCCAGGGTTCCAGCCGCAGCTACCGATTTTCTGATGAAATTCCTCCGTGATGATGTTACTCTATTCCCGCCCATACCTCGTGTGGATTATGACAATCAATGCAATCGTTGGTTTCTATATTATGTTCGCTAAGGTCAATCTGGGTGATCACATCCGCAGGTCTTGCAGCATTGATCTCGTGGCATTTTCCGCAGAAATCGCGGGTACCCTGCTTTAAGATATTCTCTGGAGTTGGATCGTTTACATGCGCTAAACCCGGTCCGTGGCATATTACACAGGATAGACCAGCATGGACATCATTTTCAATGATCGCCTGTATATCATCATGGCAATCGACGCACATCGATTTGCTGGCATGCACCAACTCTTTTGAACTGATGTCAATGAGTGCATTCCCCCGATAATGCCCGTACTCCCCGAAAGTATCAGGAACCAGGAAATGGCGGATTAGCAGGAAAAGTCCTATAAAGACTATGAAAATGGGGATGAGTCTCTTTAATTGTGGAGGCATGTTATCATCTGCATTAAATAATACATCTTAGAAAGTGAATAATGATACAGAAAAAATCGTAATTTCAATCCGTGGAACTTCATATTTGCTTCACAACCAGACTATTTAAAATAAAATCAAATAAACATAAGATATCAGTACATGGCGATTGAAAAGCAGCCGGTAGATCCAAACCTACCTGTATATACCCTGGGTATAGCCTCGCAACTTTCAGACATACCCGCCCACTCCATCCGGCAATACATTGATAAAGGGTTGTTGATCCCCTATAAGCTCGATTCCAGCAGGCACCTTTTTTCGGCAAATGATATCCAGAGGCTGAGGCACATCCATATGCTCATCCAGGAAAAAGGCCTGAATTTTGCGGGGATCAAGGCCCTGATGGCCATGATCCCGTGTTGGGAAATCCGGCCCTGCGGTAAAAGTGACAGGGAGAATTGTAATGCCTATGCCTCGGATTCTATCCCTTGCTGGGAAGCCTCAGAAAAGGGAAGGAAATGCAAGAATGAGAACTGCAGGGACTGTGATGTCTACAAGGTCCTGAGCGAGGGATCTGATTTTAAGGAGGTGATCAGGGGACTCTGCGGGTGATTATTCTTCAAGGCTTGCGATGGCATCTTCCACCATCCGGATGTGATTATCCAGTTCGAAACTGTATTGCTGGTATAGTTCCCGTGCATTGTAAAGGTTAAATATGGCATCCTGGTAGTTGCCCATCATAAAGAAACCATACCCCTGCTGGTGAATATAGATGGCATTGCCGGGGTCGGCTTCAATGGCCTTTTCAATGAGTTGCATCCCCTCGTCAATTTTAAGGGCATTCTGAATTAGGACCCATGCCAGGGCTCCCAGTTTCTCCACATTCTCCTGATCGTATTGTAGGGCAATCCGGAAATACTCTTCAGCTTTAAGGTAGTCTGTATTAAGGTAGAGGCGGCCCAGGTAATAGGCGATGTCCGATTCATTCAGACCCTGTGATCTCAGGATCAGGACAAGTTTATCCTGGTAGTATGCAGCCTCATTATACCGCACCCTGGAATGAGCGCAGATGATGTAGCGCCCGATGATCCCCGGATGATCGGGCGAACTACTGGCGGAAAAGTCAAGGATCTCGTTCTCCAGCTGGTGCTTGTTTGTTTTATGATAGCAGAAGCTAAGGCTGATATAGATCTGAAGAAGGGATGAATTGTCGTTGGAGGGATAAAGTCCCAACCCGTAGTTTATTGCATTGATGGCCTTATCGTACTCGTGGATCTTAATGTATTCCATCCCCAGGTTGAACCAGTGGTTTGAAAGGGCGGAATCCAGTCTAAGGATCTCCTCGATGATGGAGATTAGCTCGAAAGGGGTGCTGTTGTCATTGACCCCGTTCAGGTACTTCAGGTTTAACGCAAAGAGCATGGAATCCCTTTGCTGGGCCAAGACAGAATCAGCAACAGGCTCATCCATGACCCACCCTATATCCCTTGCCTCCAGGGTAAATGGAATGGTCAAATGAAGAACGATGGCCATAAAAATAATGGTCATTGCGTCCTGTGAAAATTTAAATCGGCTCATGCAGCTGGCTTTCAAGTGCTCTTCTGCAAGTTACGAACTGAACAGGTGCAAGTCAATGCTTATTCCCTATAAGATTCCATGGGTTCACACGAACATACCAGGTTCCTGTCACCGAAACCGTCATTGATACGGCTCACCGGGGGCCAGAACTTGTTCTCCCTCACCCAGGGAAGCGGAAATGCTGCTTTGCTCCTTGAATATTTGTGATCCCAGGGTTCGGACAAAAGGACCTCCGCGGTGTGCGGAGCGTTCCTGAGCACGCTTTCCGGAGCCTCCAGCTTGCCCTCAGCGATCTCCATGATATCCTTATAAATATCGATCATGGCTTGAATGAAACGGTCCAGTTCAGCTTTGGATTCACTTTCGGTGGGTTCCATCATGAGCGTGCCATGTACGGGAAAGGATACGGTGGGTGCATGAAAGCCATAATCCATCAGCCGTTTGGCAATGTCCGCTTCGGTAATTTCTGCCATGGCTTTGAACTTCCTGCAATCGATGATCATCTCGTGTGCCACTAATCCATTGGAACCAGCGTAAAGGACATCATAGAAATCCTTCAGTGAAGCAGCCACGTAGTTGGCGTTCAGGATGGCAATGCGGGTCGATTCGGTGAGCCCTTCACCGCCCAGCAACTGGATATAGGCATGAGAGATGGGCAGAACTCCGGCACTTCCATAGGGGGCCGCAGATACGCTGCTGATCCCTTTGATGCCACCGGTCTCTACCACTGGATGGGTGGGCAGGTATTCCACCAGGTGGTTGGCCACACCGATGGGACCCACACCCGGGCCACCGCCACCGTGAGGAATGGCAAAGGTTTTATGGAGGTTGAGGTGGCATACATCTGCCCCGATGCGGGCCGGACTCGTGAGCCCGACCTGGGCGTTCATATTGGCACCGTCCATGTACACGAGCCCGCCGCTGGCATGCACTATATCGATGATCTCCCTGATGTTCTCTTCAAAAACTCCATGGGTGGAGGGATAGGTGATCATAATCGAGGAGAGCACCCTGCCAAATTCCCCGGCAAGCTCTTTCAAGTGGTCGGTCTCGATGTTTCCCTGCCCATCGCACCGCACCACCTTCACTTCCAATCCTGCCATTACTGCGCTGGCAGGATTGGTGCCATGGGCAGAAGCAGGGATCAACACCACATTGCGCTGTGATTCGCCCCTGTCCCGGTGATAAGCCTGGATCACCATCAGTCCGGTATATTCCCCCGCTGCTCCCGAGTTGGGTTGAAAGGAGATGGTTTCAAAACCTGTGATCTCCTTAAGGGCATGCTCCAGTTCATTGATCAGCTGGTGGTAACCTTCGGTCTGGTTTATCGGGACAAACGGATGGATTGATGCGAATTCGGGCCAGCTTACCGGCATCAGCTGGGAGGCTGCATTCAGTTTCATTGTACAGGATCCCAGGGAAATCATCGATTGGGTGAGTGATATGTCCCGCCGTTCCAGCTTCCTGATGTAGCGCATCATTTCAGTTTCCGACTGGTATCTTTTGAAAGTCTCCTGGTGAAGGATGGCGGATTTCCGTGCAAAACGCTTGTCAAATGCAATTGAGTCTTCAATGATCTCATGAAAATGGATCCCTTTTTTCACTGCCAGGGAAAAGATCTCCAGGATCTCATTCAGTTGCTCCACCCCGGTTGTTTCGTCGGTGGTGAACTGCACGGTGGAGTTACCCGGGTAGTGGAAGTTGATCTCCTTCTCTTCGGCAAGTGTTTTCAGCGATCCGCTTGAAATACCCCCGGGTAATTCAACCAGGAGTGTATCGAAGAAATCATGGTGAACCACATGATAACCCAGCTCACGAAGCCGGGATGACAGGTAGGCTGCACCTGAATGGATATTGGAGGCGATCCTTTTCAGACCCTCGGCACCGTGATAGGCTGCATACATGCCCGCCATGCTTGCTAGAAGGGCCTGCGCGGTGCAGATGTTTGAGGTGGCGCGTTCCCGTTTTATATGCTGTTCCCTGGTTTGAAGGGCCATCCTGAGGGCGGGTTTTTCATTTACATCAATAGAGATGCCGATAATCCTTCCCGGGATATGTCTTTTATAGCTCTCCCTGGTGGCAAAATATGCGGCATGGGGCCCCCCGAAGAACAGCGGTATTCCGAATCGTTGCGTGGATCCAACCACCACGTCGGCACCCCATTCACCCGGGGGATTGATCAATACCAGGCTCATGAGGTCAGCTGCCACAGCCACTGCGATCTCCTTTTCGTGTGCCAATCGGGTGAAGGAGCTGTAATCCCTGAGAGCCCCGTCACCGGCAGGGTACTGGATAAGGCACCCGAACATATTTTGTTCAAGGGAGACCGACTCATAAGCGCCAAAAACAAGTTCGATGCCCAGGGGTTCGGCCCTGGTAACCATCACTGCCCTGGTCTGTGGAAAAATGTTCTCGTCCACAAAAAATTTGCACCGTTCTTCCCTGACCGCTTCCCTGGAGCGGGCGTTGAAGAGCATGATCATGGCCTCTGCGGCAGCAGTGGCCTCGTCAAGGAGTGATGCGTTGGCAATCTCCATCCCGGTGAGCTCCATGACCATGGTCTGGAAATTAAGAAGCGCTTCAAGCCTCCCCTGGGAGATCTCAGCCTGGTAAGGGGTATAGGAGGTATACCAGTTGGGATTTTCCAGGATGTTTCGCTGGATCACAGCGGGCAGGATGGTGTTGTAGTAGCCAAGTCCGATGTATGACTTATACAGCTTGTTCCTGGCTGCGATCCCACGCATCCTTTTCATATAGGTGTGCTCGTCAACTCCCTGGGGAAGGTTGAGGGGCTCATGCTGGAAGATGGATGAAGGAATGGTCCTGGCAACAAGCTCTTCCAACGATCCGGCCCCGATTTTCTCAAGCATCTCGTTTATCTCAGGTTGCCTGGGCCCCAAATGACGTTGGCTAAAAAGATCAGATTTCATTGTCTAATAACAGATAAGGTATGCGGATTTATTTTTTTCTGAAAGCCCAAAGATATGGAAAGCCTTGGTGAAATTTCATGTTGAAGGTCATCTTATTGATCCATGGAAATGAAAGGATTCTCAGTGGTCTCTTCAAGCACGGATGAAGAAGCACCATGTCCGGGGTATACAATGGTCCCGGCCGGTAGGGTCAGGAGCCTTGATTTGATGGATCGAATTAACTGGTCATAGTCACCTCCGGGGAGGTCGGTGCGTCCGATGCTTCGCCGGAACAATGCATCCCCTGTGATTACAAACCCTCCTTCTGCAGAGTAATACGCCAGACTGCCCGGGGAATGACCCGGAACATGGATCGAGAGCAGGGATTGATTTCCGATGGGAACGGAATCGTTGTCTTCCAGGGTCTCATCGATACCTTCGAGAGGTTCTACACTCAATCCGAACACATCACCCATAAGCGGGGCATTGGCGGCCAGGTTGGAATCAGCCATATGGGCCCTGAAAGGGCAGTCATATTTCTGTCGCATGTGCCTTACCCCCAGCACGTGATCGATATGGCAGTGGGTGTTGATCTGCCCCGCCACCTTGAAACCCTTTTCCCTGATATGTGCATCGAAATCAGCAACCTCCCGGGGGGAATAAAAAGCGGGATCCACCACCAGGCAGTTCCCGGATTCATCCCGGACCAGGTAGGTATTTACCTGGAAGGCATTATAAACCAGTGATTCAACGTATAACATACTAGCTGTTTTTACCCCTCAGAAGGGGAACGAATGAAAAATGGCCATGCTCACTCCGCATGAAATCATCCTCGGATTCCCGGATAACCCGGATCATCTTCTGCCCGAAACGATCCCCTTCAGGAATTACCAGTATCCCACCCACCGACAACTGATCCAGCAGGCGCTGGGGGATCTCCGGGGCTGCTGCGGTGACAAGGATCCGGTCAAAGGGGGCGTAAGCAGGCAATCCCTCGTAACCGTCACCGTAAAAATAGATCGGCTTATAGTTAAGAGGAGCCAGGGTTTTCTGTGCTTCAAGAAAGAGCTGGCGTTGCCTTTCTATTGTGTAGACCCGTGCACCCAGTTCCAGGAGTACCGCGGTCTGATAGCCCGACCCGGTCCCTACCTCAAGCACTTTAAGATGACTTTTCACATCCAGCAGTTCAGTCTGAAATGCCACGGTATAAGGTTGCGATATGGTCTGGCCGGCGGAGATTGGGAAGGCCTTGTCGGTATAGGAGAAGTTTACGAAGCTGCTATCCATGAACAGGTGCCTGGGTACACGTCCCATGGCTTCAAGCACATTCTCATTTTTGATCCCTTTGGAGCGGATATCTTCTATCAGCTTATTTCTTAATCCTTTATGTCGATAACTATCCAAATCCCCCAATTAAGTGGATAAATATAGTTTATATTCTTGAACATATATGGCCAATTTTTTTGTGTTTAATGCAATTATTTAACTGCCTTTGGAGTTATAATGTGAAGAGGTCGACCTATTGAATGAAGAACTACCGGAATCAACGAATTCTCTACATCGTCTTTGACTTCCTTGCTGCTTCTGTGGCCTGGATTCTGTTTTACCTTTTTCGCAAGGTTCAGATCGAACCCATGGTCTTTGGCATCAATATTCCCATTACCCTTGGTACGCGATTCTGGGCCGGAGTGATCGGACTTCCCTTTGTCTGGATCATGTTCTATTTTTTCACGGGTTTTTACAATGACGTCTTCCGCCGTTCAAGGCTGAATGATTTCGTTCGTACATTTATGACCGCATTGCTTGGGGTTATTGTGATTTTCTTCCTTCTGATCCTGGACGATACCATTGTGGATTATACCAATTATTACAGCCTCTTTCTTACCCTGTTCGTACTCCATTTTACCATGACGCTGATCCCGCGGATGGTCATCACCGGAATTACAGTCAGTCGGGTGCACCGGAGGCGGATCGGATTCAAAACAGTAATGATCGGAAGCAACGAAAATGCGGTGGATGTTTACAAGGATATCCTGGACCAAAAGAAATCCAGTGGCAATGAGATCCTTGGTTTTATCAATGTCCGCATGAAGGAGCATTATCAGCTCCAGGATCATATTGCGCATCTTGGAGGTCATGAAAACATGGAGCAGATCCTCAGGGACCTGAGGGTGGAGGAGGTGATCATTGCACTGGAACCCTACGAAAACAATGAGATCAGTGATATTGTGAACCGCCTCTCCCTGATGGATGTAAGGGTCAGTGCCATCCCAAGCATGACAGATATTCTCACCGGTAAAGTAAGGAGCACCACAATCTTTGGGACGCCCCTGCTGGAGGTTACCCACGGCCTGATGCCCCCCTGGCAGCAGAATGTGAAACAATTGCTGGACATCGTGCTGGCTTGTGCAGCCCTGATCCTTCTGATGCCCCTGAACCTGTTCCTGATCATCGGGGTAAAATTCTCCTCCCCGGGCCCCATCCTCTATAAACAGGAGAGGGTCGGGAGATTTGGGCGGCAGTTTAAAATCTACAAATTTCGTTCAATGTATCACAATGCGGAGGAAAACGGGCCTGAACTCTCTTCGAAACATGATCCCAGGGTCACCAGTTTCGGGCAGTTTATGCGCAAGCACCGACTGGATGAGATCCCCAATTTTCTGAACGTGCTCAAAGGTGATATGTCGCTGGTGGGACCCAGGCCCGAAAGGGAGTACTTCATAAAAAAGATTACCCAGGAAGCACCCCATTATATCCACCTCCATAAAGTGAAACCGGGCATTACATCATGGGGACAGGTGAAGTACGGGTATGCTGAAAATGTCCAGGAGATGATCAAAAGGCTTCGGTACGATATCCTCTATATCGAAAATATGTCACTTTTCGTGGATCTGAAGATTCTCTTTTATACGGCCATTACCATTGTCAGGGGTAGGGGCGTCTGATCCGCTTTTATAGCAGGCCCCTCCCTTTCAGCAAAGGTTCGATGCTGGCCTCTTTACCCCTGAACCGGGTGTACATCTCCATCTCATCCCTGGATCCTCCCCGTTCAAGGATCTCACTCCTGAAAGCAGCAGCTGTGGCCGCGTCGAAGATGCCATTTTCAAGGAACGCATTGAACGCGTCCTTGTCCAGCACCTCGGCCCAGATATAGCTGTAGTAACCGGCGGAATAACCTCCTGAAAAGACATGCTGAAAGTAGCCTGAGCGGTACCTTGGCAGGATCTGGTCAATCAATCCGATCCTGTCCATGGAGGCAGATTCAAACTGGTTGACATCCAGGCCTTCAGTATCTGTGAGGGTGTGGTAATCCATGTCAAGGATGGATGCCGCGAGATATTCGGTGGTCATAAAGCCCTGGTTGAATTTGCTGGCGGCCTCCAGCCTGGCCAGGAGCTCATCAGAGATCGTTTCGCCTGTTTCATAATTCTTCGCATAGCTTTTCATCACATCGGGATGCGCGGCCCAGTTCTCCATGATCTGGGAGGGGAGTTCAACGAAGTCCCTTGCCACGGAGGAACCTGACGTGGTCAGGTATTCACACCTGGTCAGCATGGAATGCAGGGCATGGCCAAACTCATGGTAAAAGGTGAGTGTCTCATCGAAGCTCAACAGGGCCGGTTTTCCGGCGGTGGGCCTGGTGAAGTTCATCACGATCAAATGAACGGGAGTGATGCGTGCTCCATTGATGGTGTGGGCCTGGCGGATGCTGGTGCTCCAGGCACCACCCTTCTTCCCGGGTCTTGGATGAAAATCCATATAGAGGATCCCCAGGTGCGATCCGTCCTTCTCCTTCACCTCGTAGGCCACTACCTCCGGGTTATAGGCAGGCAGGTCACTGCGCAGTTCGAAGGTGAGGCCATAAAGCCTGTTGACCACATTAAAGAGTCCCTCTTTTACAGTTTCCAGGCTCAGGTAGGCCCTGACCTCCTCTTCTTCAAGATCATATTTTTCCTTTCTGATCTTCTCAGCGTAGTACCACCAGTCCCAGGATTCAAGTTTAAAATCACCACCTTCGCTCTTAATCATGTCCTGCATCATGGCCGCCTCTTCCTTTGCTTTTTCAAGGGCCGGTTCCCATATTTTATAGAGCAGATCGTAGACATTTCCGGGTTCCTTGGCCATCCGGTCAGCGAGCATATACTGGGCGTGGTTTTCATATCCAAGCAGCTGTGCCCTTTCAATGCGAAGGCCAACGATCTCCTTGATAATCTCCCCGTTGTCATACTGATTCCCGTTATCGCTCACCATGAACACGGCTTTGTAGATCTCTTCACGCAGTTGGCGGTTTTCCGCATACTGAAGGAAGGGGATCCAGCTGGGTTTCTTCAGGGTGAAGAGCCACTTCCCGGGATATCCGGCGGCAGCTGCAGCTTCTGAAGCAGTTGAGCGCACGGACTGGGGCAACCCCGCCAGATTCTCCTCATCCTCAATGATGAGTTTGTATGCATTGGTTTCATCCAGCACATTCTTCCCAAACTGGAGTGAGAGCAACGAAAGTTTTTCATCGATTTCCCGGATCCTTGACTTGCCCTGCTCATCCAGGTTCGCGCCTCCCCTTACAAAACGCTGATAGGTTTTTTCAAGGACCCTGGATTGTTCTTCGCTCAGATCAAGAGATTCCCGGTTCGCATAGATTTTTTTTACTTTTTCAAACAGGTCGGGATTCAGCATCATGTTGCTGCTGTGGGCGGAGGTCAGGGGTACCAGGACCCGGGCGATGGAATCGATTTCCTCGCTGGTCTCGGCCGACTTCAGCTTTTCGAAAACACCGCTTACCTTTCGAAGCAGCTCCCCGCTAAAATCAAAGGCGGCAATGGTATTTTCAAAGGAGGGTTCGCTTGTATTATTCACAATTGCTGCGATTTCAGATTCCTGCTGACTGATGCCGGCCTTGTAAGCCGGAATAAAATGTTCGTTTTTAATCTCATCGAACGGGGGCACCTCGAAAGGGGTGGTATATGCACTGAAAAAAGGATTCATCTTCTGTTCGTCTTTTGTATTGCAACCTGAGAGTACGGTCACTACAACAACAATGGGAATAATATGTTTCATCGAAATGCTGATATTGGTTAGATGAGGGATCAAAAGTAATGCAATTACAGCTTCTGTAGCATGAATATTATCATATACTTAAAAAAATGAGGGGTTGCCATGTCGAGTGACAACCCCCCGGGCAGAAACCTAAAGATTTTGATAATGATGAAATTGCCTTCAGCCGGTCAGGCAGGATTAGATCTTGTCTGTGTCAACAATCCTTCCGAGAATATCGGCGTAGGGCATCATCAGGTACTCCTTACCGTCAAACTCCAGTTCTGTGCCTGAAAAATTCTTGTAGAAAACCACGTCTCCCACTGAAATCTCAGGATCTTCAATGCCGCTGAGGGCAAGCACTCTTGCGAACAGCGGTTTCTCCTTGGCGGTATCGGGAATGATGATCCCCGAAGCTGTCTTCTCTTCTGTGGCTTCAACCTCCAGAAGGACATGTTGATTGATTGGCTGTAACTCTTTCATTTTTAATTGATTTTAGGTTTACTAATTGAGACTGACTCAATTTAATTCCAACAGCTGATTGATCCGGGTTTTATCAAAACCCACAATCATCTGTCCGTTTATCTCTGTCTGCGGAACCCCCTGCTGTCCGCTCATCCGGACCATCCTCTCAGCGGCGGAACTGTCCGCTGCCACATTGATCTCCCGGAAAGTTACATTTTGCTGTTTCAGATAGGTTTTCAACGTGGTACACCAGGAGCAGGTAGGTGTGGTATAGACAGTAACCTGTTTTTGCTTTTGGCCGGCGGCCCCTTTGAGGGTTCCAATTTCGCGGCCCGCCAGGATGGACCCGTAGGCCGATTCGGTCTGACACCCTTTGATGACATTGGTTACCCGGCCCTGCTTAAATACCACGAGGCTGGGCGCACTTGTTACCCGGAGCTCCTGATGAATGTCACGGACCTCGTTGACATCGGCTGCACAAACGGGATTCTCCGTCCGGTTGAGCACGTTTCCGAAGCGCTCAAGGGCACATTCGCTCTGGGCTGAACCTGCCTTATAAAGTAGCAGAAATGCTCTCTCTGCACCTGAGATGGTCTCCTGGAGGTCAGAGAAGGATTTTACAGTTGTTATTTTCATAGCCGGATTACCCTTGTGTTTTAAGGGCACAAAATAACAACAGGATAAGGGGAATTTCAGTAACTTTTGTCACACAAGGGAGAATAATCGATGCGTCCCCGGTAGAGGCTGATCATCCCCTTTTTTTCCATCTGCTTCAACAACCTTGAAATGACCTCCCTGGAGCTGTTCAGGGCGAGTGCCACATCCTGGTGAGAGCCTTCATAAATCTTTGAACCGGAGGAGCGGTACCGGTCCCTGAAGAATCGCTCCAGCCGTTCATCCATTTTTAAAAAGGCGATGCTGTCCAGGGCGTTTAGCAATTCATCAAACCTCCGCTGCATAGAGCGCATGACATACTCCTTCCATGTCTGGAATTGTGTCATCCAGCTGTCCAGCAGTTCCACCGGGATCAGGACCACGGTGGTTGGCTCCTCTGCGATGGCCTTCACCCTGCTTCTGGTTCGGTCCATACAGCAGATGAGGGAAACAGTGCATACCTCCCCGGGCCTCATGTAATAAAGCAGCAGCTCATTGCCTGCCTCATCGGTCCTGCATACCTTGATCAGGCCCGAAAGTACGATGGGGAATGCCCTGATATACTGGTCCTCACGAATGAGCTCCTGGTCCTGTTCGAATTCTTTAAAAGTACCCACCTCACTGATGGCAGACCTTAGCCCCGATTCGAAGAACGGGAACTGGGACCTGACTAACTCTTCAATCATATCTCACTATTTATAGGGTCTTTTTCCCCTGATCCTGCCCCTCCCGGTCTTGATGGGATCGGGTGGTTTCTTTCGCAGCCATTTCCCGTAGTAGATCAGCAGGATCCCAGCGAAAAATGGGGCATAAACAATCCAGCGGGGAATTCCTTTCAGGATCCAGCCTGCATTTGATCCCAGGGTAAGCAGCAATCCGATCACCGCCAGGGCCATGCCGGCCCGGTACCAGGTTTTTCCCCGTTCCAGGGCCCCCTGTTCAATTTCACCCTTCAGCACCCTTTCATCCACTTGCCTGATGAGGTTCCGGATCTCGTTTTCGGTAAATCCCTTTTCAGCAAGCTCTTCCCTGATCAGGGAGTAACTTTCACCATTGAGCTTTCTTTGAACCAGCTCTTCTATGTGGTGATCAGGAAGGATCAAGCCCTTTTAAGTATTTATCCAGGAATTGGAGGATTTTTCCATACCCTTCGATCTCGTTCTCTTTCTTAAGGAATCCATGTCCCTCATCCCCGAAAATCACGTACTCTACCGGCACCCCGTTCTCTCTGACAGCTGCTACCATCTCATCCGATTCTACCTGGAGCACCCGAGGATCATTGGCCCCCTGGAGTACCATCACCGGCTTAGTCACATTCTCGGCATGGAAAAGGGGACTTATCCTGTAGAGACGTATGGAATCCTCTGTATAGGGATCGCCCAGCTCCTCATAAAGGGCTTTTCTTGCGGATTCCCACCATGCAGGAATAGATTTGAGGGTTCTTAACCAGTTGGTGACCCCGAAAACATTTACTCCCACAGCAAACGCCTCTGGTTGAAACGCCAGGGCAGCCATCACCATGTATCCTCCGTAAGATCCCCCAAAGATCCCCACTTTTTCCATATCCACGTATCCCAGCTGCTCCAGAAAATCTTTCGCCCTCACGCAATCCAGCAGGTCATCCTCTCCATGACGCTGGTTATCAAGGTTGTAAAAAGTTTTCCCATAACCGGAGCTACCCCGGTTATTCACAGCAAGTACTGCATAACCATGATTGACAAAATACTGGATCAGGTTACTGAATCCCAACCTGCTCTGGCCCCCGGGGCCTCCATGGATCCAGAGAAGGGCCGGGACCTTGTTTTTCCTGGAGGCCTGATGAGGTGTGTACAAAATGGCCGGGATCTCCAAACCATCGAACGAGGGATACCTGATAACCTGGCCGGCCACAAGGTCCTCTTCCTTAATTTCCGGATTAAGGCTATTGGTTAGCCTGATAAGTTTTTTATCCTGAAAATTGTAAGTATAGATATCTCCAGGTGAAGTCGAACTTCCTGCAGAAAGGCGGATCAGGTTCTCTTTCCTGGATATGGATACGCTGGAAATATCGCCACCCTCGAATTGAGGCATTTTGACCTCCGATCCACTTTCCACATCAATCACCCTGATCACTGTTTTAGCATCCTGATTGATCCCGATCACCTGGAATTTATAGTTATAAGAGAAATAGGAATACATCACATCCCAATCGGTTTGAAAAATGATCTCCTTTTCCCCTGAATCCAACTTGTAGGAAGAGAGGTATGTAAATTCACCGCCTTCATCGGTCAGAAAGTAGAGAATGTCGTCATCAAGGGAGAAATCGGCTGGAGCATAGGTGGCATCTCCCTCGTGTTGAGAGATGTGTTTCATAGCTCCTGTCTCAAAATCGAGCAGGTACATCTCATTATTGGATGTGGTGATAGGCCGGGTCAGCACCAGGTACCTTCCCGTGGTGGAAACCAGCACAGGATCAAATCCTTCGTTGTTCTCAAAGATCATAACGGGTTCCAGGGTTTGAATATCCATTCTGAATTGGTCGAAATAGCGTGGATCTCTCTGGTTTGACATGAAATAAAAACTACCCAGATCGTGTGCCCAACCTCCAAACTCAGAAACGGCACCTTCCCAGGGAGTGAGGTCAGTCACCTTCCCTTCGGGATCCTGCATATAGATATGGTTGATTTCGTTTCCGCCCTGGTCACTGGAAAAGAGAAACCGGTCGTCCTCAGGAAAAAATGAGATCGCAAACCGGGATTCATTCTTTGAGTCAGTAAGTTGTTCTTCACCTGATCCATCCACCTGGAGGGCGTATAGATTGTAAATTCCTGTTTTGTTACTGGTTACCAGTAACCGGGAGTCATCCGAAGAGAAACTTCCTCCGAATACAGAGAGGTTATCATAGAACTGTTCTATGGTATACCGGGTGACCTCCCGGGATGACTGCGTACAGGCAGCCAGAAATGCGAGCGCAATGATTCCTGACAGTTTTTTCATGATGGCACTTATTGGTAAGTGGTCAAAGTTAACATTTGCCTGCAAGAAAATCAATCTCATCTACCTCCCAAGAAATTTCCTTTTTGTTCCTCTCTTAGCCTCACTGGCTTTGATGTTGCCTCCGCCCCAGGTGAGTCCTGATTTGCGCTCCCTGAAGGCAAATGATTGTCCGGATCTTTTCTGCCCACCTGCTTCGGGCGGGGAGCTGCTTTGAGAAGGAGATTCTCTTTGATCCCTTTGTTTTCTCTGTTCCCGGTGATCAAGCAGGTTAATGACCAGGAATGCAGCCAGGCTGGTTGCCACCAGGAGCGCAATCAACAGTTGAATTCTCGGGGTTCCAAGCTGATGGGTGATCCATGCAAAGACAATAACCGTGATGGTAATCAGTACCAGGAAAAGTTTGATGGTCGATTTCATTGGATCGCCGCTTTTGTATTCCCAAGATAATAATAATTTACTGTCCGGGCTCCTGAAGAATATGTTGAAGTCTCTCAATGGACTCCTTAAGGGAAGCCTCTGGTTCGATGCTATTATAGATGCCCCAGAATAAAGGATCAAACTTGAAGGGCTCATCGGATAGTACAATATTGGGATCAACCCTCTCGGAAGCAGATATCCGAAGCCGTTGGCCGGGTATCACATCGGTGACAGCCATCTCAATGGCGATCCGGTATTTTGCACCCATCCATTTTCTCCGCTTCCGGATCTTCATTTCGAGCTCGGCCCGTACCTGGCTCACATGGTAATTTCCTTCCGACCCCCTGTACTCCACATGATACCTGGCAGTTACCGGTCTGATCCGGATATTGGGGGAGCGGCTTACCAGGAATAACTCTGGCTCCCGGTGAATCAATTCCGGGTTGAATTCGAAATCAGCTGCCAGAATCGCCAGGTTCTCCTGATCCAGGTAAAGTTGTCCCCGGAAAAGCAATTCAGGGATCTGGGTTTTCTGCTGAAAGCTAATCACATACACCAGCCTCTCCCCATAGGCGATCAGATCAGTGAATTCCAGGTCATACCTCTCAAGTAGATCATCGCTTAGGAAATCAGGCCGGTTCTTGATCACATCGAGGCTGAATGAGGTATAGATTCCCGACCGGAGTTTGATAAGCACCGTATCCTCCGTTGTAACGTCAGCTATTTTCCTGCCCTGCCTGATCCTCACGCGGTCAGGAGCCGAATTCGGGGTGTAAGCTCCTTTGGCCACATCCAGAATGGCTTCAGAATAGACCATGCAATGTTCATTCCGTTTGACCGATTCCCGGTAAAAGGCCGTCATGGTGGAATTATCATCCAGGTAATTGGAGGGGATCCTGTTCAGGGCTTCCCTCAATAATATTCCCGGATCTGCGAACCGGATGATCACCTCCTGGAGTGGAATGGTCTCCCTCTCAAGAAAGATCGTCAACTCCCCTTCCAAAGGGTAGGTTACAGGGTGGAGGATGCGCTGGTAACCCATGTAGGAGACCACCAGCAGGGGATCGGAAAGGGTGCCGGGGATCTTGAATGAAAATTCCCCCTCCTGGTTGGAAATGGAACCAAGGCTGGTCCCATAAAGTGCAATGGTGGCATATGGAAGCGGTTTCCCGGATCGACTGTCCAGCACCCTGCCCCGAACAATGGAGCGATTGGTCTCCAGGTTTATGGGAACGGGTGCGGATTCATTTTTAGGAAAAATGACAATATTCCGGTCAATGAGCCGGTAAGCGAACCTCGGGTTGTGAAGGAGTGAATCAAGGGTTTCTTCAAGTGTCAGATCGTTCACCTCGAACTGGACCCTCTCTTTCCCTGAGATCTGATCCGCATTGAAGGTGAAGTGGTACCCGGTCTGAATGGTAATCTCGTCCAGGACCTGGTTGACAGTCATGTTCTTTGATGAAAGGGTCACCCTGATCCCTGGAATGGAATCCTGGCCGTGAAGAGAGGACGAAAGCAGGAAAGCCAATATTAAAAGGGGCGTCAGCCAGAGACGATCTTCCATATTTCCCCTTATACCACTTCCCATCCGCTTTTTAATTGGTCAGGTAATAGCCGTTCTCATTGTGACTGACCGTCAAACTGAATGCAGTGCCAATGGTTTCAAGAATGGCATCTATGGATTGTTCGCTGTATGAAGTGGTGATCCTCAAATCCTTCAATTCATCCTGGTTGGTGTGGATCTTCACATGGTAGGATTCTTCCAGTTCCCTGAGCACATCCAACAGTTCCTCATCTACAAATTTAAACTCTTTTGTCTTCCATGAGATATAGTTGGGATCGGACTGGGCCGATGCAGTCAGCTTTTGCTTTACTGTTTTCCCCAACTCTCCCGGTTCCAGTGTAATAAACTCACCCGTTTGATCAATGGCCATTCTGACTTTTCCGGATTCAACGTAAACTTCCACTTCCGGGGAACGCTCCGAGCGTTTTACATTGAAGGAGGTTCCCAGTACCGAGATCACCACTTTTCCCGATGTAACTGAGAAAGGGTTCACAGGATCCGACATCACCTCAAAAAATGCTTCACCTTCCAGCTCCACCTTCCTTTCATGGCTAAAAGATTCCGGATAGGTGATGGCGGCCCCCTCATTGAGGTAGACCCTGCTGCCGTCAGGTAAGTGGATGGTGGTAACCCCGCTTTCGGATAATCGTTTCAGCAGGGACTCATCGTTGTGGGTTTTGAGGTAGCCGAAATAGAACGCCGGGACCCCGATGGCCAGGATCAGTAAAATGGATGCAGCTACCCTGAGGAGAGGCAGCATATTTCTTCGGCCCGCGGCGGACTCCTTTAGAAGCCCGTCATCTTCTAGCCTCCGATGCAGTTTGTCCCAGGCCTTGCCAGAATCCACGCCTCCCCGGGAGGAACTCTCATCGAAATATTTCCAGGTCTTTTCCATGTTTTTTAATTCAATCAGTTTTTTTGGATCTCCTTCAAACTGTTCCCTGAAGGCAATCTCTTCCTTCGCACTCATTTCACCGGCGAAGAACCGGGCCATATTTATGTGTTTACTGGTGCTCATATTTCTCCATGCTGTTTCGCAATGCTTTCAATGCTTTCCCCATATTTGCTTCAACGGTCTTTACCGAAATGGAGAGCCTGTCGGCAATTTCCGTGTATTTTAACCCTTCCTGCCGGTTCAAACGAAAGATCTCCCTGGTTCTTTCGGGCAGCGCTTCAAGCGTTCTTGAGACCAGTTCCGACAGCTCATTGTACTGCATCAGCTGTGATGGATCCGCGGTCTCCATTTCATGCTCCGGGGTGATCCCAAACTCAAAGGGGAATTCCCGGCGCGACTTTCTCAGGAACATCATAGAATTGTTATAAACAGCACGGTAGAGGTAGCTCTGCCAGCTCTTTGTAATCTTCAGTGATTCCCTGTTCTTCCATACATTATAGAACACATCCTGAACAATCTCCTCTGCGATCTCTCCTTTGCCAACCAGGCTTTGGGCATAGCCAAAAAGCCCGGAATAAAAGCGGTGAAAGAGCTTCTCAAAGGAGGTGATATCCCCGCTTTGGATCTTTCTCAATTGATATTGTTCGTTCAGGACCATTGTGAAGTTTGAAAAGCGTTGCCTTCATGTGGCTTCATCCGGGACGGCAAAGTTACACATTTCCTGAAGACAACGCTTTGAGATATAGTGATTGGATGCTATGTCATTATGTACGCCTCAGGTATTTCCTGTTCAACCTTCGAATGGCGCTTTCAATGGACTGGTCCGGTTCGATCACATTGTAACCCTCCCAGAATCCCTGGTCAAAGAATATGTAAACCTTCTCGTCCATGATGTCGTTTCTCTTGAACCTATCCTTAGAAGCAAACTTTTCAATTCCTTCGTATGAGCGGTCAGTGATCGCCACTTCAGACATGGTGGTATATGTGGTATTGAACAGTTTCTTCTGCCAGTCCACCTTGAATTTCACTTCCGCACGTGCATAGCTGAAGTACCAGCGGTCCTCCTCAATGGTGTATTTTGCCCTGTAGGCAGCTCTTTCGGGTATAATGACCATTCCCATTGGTTTTCTCTGGATAAACAACCTGGCAGCTTCCTCCTGGTTTTCTGTATTGAGCTCAAATTCAGCTTCTGAAATAGCAAGCTTATCCATATCGATATAGAGCTTCCCGCGGTAGAAAGGTTCATCCACATATGATTTCTGATCGAATGAGACCACATAGTGAAGCCTGTCATCAATGCTGATCACATCGGTCAGGTCGAAATTATAGATTTCGCGGTATTCGGCTGAAAGAAGCACATAGGGATTTTTTACCACATCCAGGAGGATGGTGGTGTTGGGACCTCCCTGGACCTTGAACAGTACGGTATCCATTTTTTCCACATCGGCGCTCTTTCTCCCTTTGAAGAGCTTCACCTGGTCCACCTGGAATTCATTGGTATATCCGCCCTTGAAAATGTCGATTACCGCTTCAGAGATGGATACGTAATTGCGCCCCCTCTGGATGGTCTCCCTGTAAAAACCACGCATCATCATGGGTTGGGGACTGTAGTTCGCATTCACATTGGAGAGTACATCATTGATCAGTGCCATGGCATCCTTGGGCCTGACGGTGATCTCCTTCAGTTGAACGGATGTGGGTTCAAGCTGAACAATCACATTATTGCCCTCGAAATCGCTGAGAGGCACGATCTTATTGCTGAAGCCTATGTAGGAAATCTTTAACATGGAGACATCTGAATCCCTGGCAATTTTAATCACAAATACTCCGTCAATGTTCGTCACAGTGGCAGCATTGCTGCCTTCTGCTTCAATGGTTGCAAAAGGAAGGGTCCTGCTGCTTTGTGCATCGATAACCTTCCCGTAGTAGGCCTTGAAGTTGACGGTGTCGGCCAACTCTTCGTCCCCACCGGGCATGGCATAAAGCGATGCACTTATTAAAATGGATATGACCATCAGCAAGGACATTCTGTACTTGATAGTTGTTTTCATTTCTGTATGGATTTAAATGTTAATTTCGCGGTCTTTAACTAAAAGATGCCTGAAAGGGGAAATACCCTACGGGCAAACCACTTTTTTTTCGTGAAATGTGAATATGAATTCAATTATGAAATGGGGCATTGAAAATATACCTGATCAGCAGGGCAGGGTGGCCATAGTTACCGGTGCCAACAGCGGACTTGGATTTTATACAGCAAGGGCCCTGGCTCTGAAAGGGTGCACGGTGATCATGGCCTGCAGGGATCCCCAGAAAGGGGAGGAGGCCAGGCAAAGGTTGCTGAAGGAGAAACCTGCCTCAGAACCGGTATTATTGAACCTGGATCTGGGCGACCTCTCTTCCATAAAAGCGTTCTCAGAGCAATACGGCAATACCATCGAACGGTTGGACCTTTTGATCAATAATGCCGGACTCATGGCCATCCCTTACCGGAAGACCAGGGATGGTTTTGAAATGCAGTTTGGAGTGAATCACCTGGGCCATTTTGCATTGACCGCGCAGCTTTGGCCCTTGCTGAAGGATACAGAAGGTTCGAGGATCGTGAATGTGAGCAGTGTCGCACATCGTTTTGGCCATATTCATTTTGAGGATCCCAACTGGGAAAAAAGATACAGGAAATGGGGAGCCTATGGAATGAGCAAGCTGTCCAACCTGCTTTTTACCAGTGAACTGGAAAGGAGAATATCTGCATCCGGAGACCGGGTAGTGGCAGCCTCCTCCCATCCGGGTTATGCCGACACAGAATTGCAGGCAAAAGGAGCCCTGATGAAGGGATCCAGAATATCTGCGCGGTCATTCAACCTGGCAAACCGGCTTGTGGCCCAGTCGGCTGAGATGGGTGCCCTTCCTTCTTTGTATGCTGCCACGGCAGAAGGGGTGGAACCGGGCTCCTTTTATGGTCCGGGGGGATTCATGCGGATGAAAGGATGGCCTGCCCCGGATGTGCCAGATCCAAAACGTGTTACAAGGAAGGTAGCAGAAAATCTATGGGTCCTCTCGGAATCGATGACAGGGTTGAAATTTACCATCTGACACCCATTGCCTGACCAGGATCCTTCATCTTCCGTTGTGGCATAGAATTTGCAATTCATGATGTGATAATTCTAATGGAAAGAGATCATGAAAAAAAGTGTCTTACCTTATGTGATGCTGGTGTCTGTGATCCTGACCGGTTGCGGATCCTCAATGAGGGTCTATTCGGACCTGGATGACCAGGGCAGGTTCGGGGAGTACGCCACCTATAGTTTCATGGAGTTTACGGATGGCAACAAAAAGACCATCCCGGGAATGGAGCTTGAACGGATCAGGGTGGCCGTTGCAAGGGAACTTGAGCAACGGGGATTGCATTTTGTGGAGAAAGAGGGCGATGTTTCCGTGCAGGTTACGGTCTATCATCGCCAGGCCATGGACAGATATTATGGTCATCCCTGGAGATACACATACATGGAAAGGGCCATCTCGGTAGATATGTACGACAACCTGACCAGGAAACATGTGTGGCATTGTGCTGCTGTGGATGAACTGGAATATGATTCGGAGAGACGGGCAGAAGGGTTTCCGGAAGTGGTCGCAGAGATTTTCCGGAAATACCCGGTGCAGCCTGCAGCTGCGGGCTAGTACCTGTCAGCAGGTATTTTTGTCTAAATTGTAATTCATAAAAATTCACAAAGAACTGACAGGAAGGCCTTTGGTCCCGGCCATTATTTAGAATGACGCTCCCGAATTCCATTTCCTTGGATTTTAATCCTGATTAACAATATTTTTGCAGCTATTAATTAGACTTAAACGGCTAGCGAAAATGAAGGAGATGAAGGGGAAATTCTTTATGTGGATAATTGGACTGGCACTTACTTTAACATCCGCGACCGGCCAGGAAACCCTGAACACTGCGGGCACAATGATGGAAAATGAGGAGGCACTTTCCATTGGAGGTTACGGACAGATCGACTACAATCAACCTGTTGGATCGGGCGCTTATCAGAACGGCGGATTGGATGTGCACAGAATGGTCCTGATGTTCGGTTATAAGTTTAATTCCAGAACACAGTTTGTTTCAGAAATAGAGTTTGAACATGTAAGGGAGGTATTTGTGGAGCAGGCCTTTCTTCAATATCAAATTTCTCCATGGTTGAAATTCCGGGGAGGTTTGATGCTAATTCCCATGGGGATCATCAACGAATACCACGAACCCTCCACTTTTAATGGCGTCGAGCGTCCCAACCTGGACAATATAATTGTTCCTACCACCTGGCGTGAAATTGGAGCCGGCTTTACAGGCACCTTCCCGGTTGCGGCACTCTCTTACCAGGTCTATCTTGTAAATGGTTTTAACGGGTACGACGGGGCACCGAGACTGAGTGGAGCCAGCGGGTTCAGGAAGGGGCGCCAGAGGGGGGCGGAATCCTTTATAAGTACACCCAATGTGGCCATGAGGGTGAATTATTTTGGGATCCGGGGATTGCAGCTCGGGCTCTCAGGCTATGCCGGCAACACCCAGTCAACCCTCTATGATGGCGTCGACAAGGATGATGCCGCACTCATTGCCACAGCGGATTCCTCAGTGGTGGGCCTTGCCATGTTGGGAGCTGATGCCAGGTATCTCCATGGAGGACTTCAGCTGAGGGCCCAGTTCAATTACGGATTGGTCTCAAACAGCTCTGCATACAACGAATTCACT
Organism: Bacteroidota bacterium; assembly: GCA_024640885.1. Lineage (GTDB taxonomy): Bacteria > Bacteroidota > Bacteroidia > Bacteroidales. The sequence continues at coordinate 31,054 of JAHEEC010000002.1, forward strand.
GGCAGTGACATGGGAAGTGCCATTGCAGGATGGTATGGCGAGGTGGCCTACAATTTACTCTATTCCCTGGAACAGTTCAATTCCGAACTGATCCCGTTCGTCAGGTTTGAACAATACAATACCCATGCATCGGTGGAGGCGGGTCTCGCAGCCGATCCCTCTTTCCAGCGATCCGATCTGACCATTGGCCTGGGATGGAAAATGGCAAAAGGGGCTATGCTGAAAGCGGATTACCAGATCTTCAACAGCAAGGGTTCTGATGATGCCCTTCGGCAATTCAATGCAGGTATAGCGGTTTGGTTTTAACCTTTTATCTTCCGGCGAAGTGAAAATAGTCCTGATCGTTGCTGCACTCTTCACCATCTCAATGACAAGCTCAGATGAGCCCTGTTCATTAAAGAAAAGGGAGGGCAAAGAACTGGCCACCCTGTTTGGGGATGATCATCATGTGGAAATCCTCCCTTTCACGGGGGATTTGACGTTGCAAACAGATCTGATCAGGAAGAATGATTGCCTTCATCTGGTATACAGGGATGAAGATGTGGCCGGGTATCTTCTTTCAACCAGTGCAAAAGGAAGATTTGATTATTTTGATTACAGCGTGATCTATTCAAAGGAGCTCAAGGTGCTTTACGTGATGGTCACAGTCTATCGGTCAGACCATGGTGCAGGAATATGCCAGAAGAAATGGCTGGAACAATTCGTGGGGTATCAGGGTGGAGCAATGTCCATCGGGAAGGAGATAGACGCAGTATCGGGGGGTACAATTTCATCCGCCTCCATGGTTGATGATATACAACGCTGCCAGCAACTGATGCTCAGGTTAAGGGAGACCGGGCTGATCGGTTAACAGTTCACGGTGTGATCAACTCCCTTCTCCATGATCCCGGTGATCATCCTTTTTTCGCCCGAGCCTGAAATCACTTCTGACGAAATTTATAAAGTCCCGGTTCAATCTTCTGCTCTCCTCCCGGGGCATGCTCAGAAAGCGCCTGAGTAACCGGTTGTCGATCAGTTCCGTTACCAGGAACAGCTCACATAATGTAATGAACAGATCCTTCAGGTCAAAAGTATAGAATGGTTTGATGGTTATGTAATCCAGTGACCCTCCCCAAACGGCATTGTCAATAAGGTTGGCTGCGAGTCCGGCCATGAACAGGTGGATAAAACCATTGATCCAGAAGCTGTTTCTTTTCCGTTGTACATAGAAACGCCACATCTCGATAAAAAGCACACCGATCAAACTGAAAAGGATAATGTTCACAAGGTGGGATCCCTTATTAAAGCCCAGCAGCACCCAGAGGTATGAACCCAGTGTATTTTGAGTGGGCTCTATATAGAATACCGGTTCGATCAAAGGAACAGAGATGGATTCCCACTGCAGGGAGAAGAGGTAGATCTTGATCGCCTGGTCAATGGCCACTGCAACAAACAGGAAGATCCAGTTGATCCCTTTCTTTACCCTGAAAAGGCGGTCCAGGGTGGTAGCCACAGCGGCTATCAAACCGAGGAAAAGGGCGGGCAACAGAAAAAATTTCCAGAGGTATTCCATGTCTGTCACCTTATGCGCCAGGGCATAAATCACCATCACGACCAGCCAGATCAAAAAAAAGATAGATATATTCCTGAAGTATTTTCGGGCCATGGGAGCAAGGAATCTGTGGGGCGAAAATAGTGAAATTTGGATTAATAAAAATCTTTGCTTTAATTTGATCTTCATTAAGATTGGAGAATGACAACGATTCGCACATACTGGTGGTGGCAACTTAATTTCCGAATAGCCGGAGAATAGGTTCAGCCCCATTGTGCGATATGATACAAAAGGCTTCCACTTCGGCGGAAGCCTTTTTTTTATGCCAATGATGGTAATGTAAGAATTGGAATTGATCATTAAAACCCGGGAAGATGGAAAAAGTACCTGTCACCATTGAACGAAGAAAGATCCTGGCGGATATCATCACGCCGGTTAGCATCTATTTAAAAGTGAGGGATGTATTCCCAAACGCGCTTTTGCTTGAGAGTTCTGATTATCATAGCAAGGAGAACTCATTTTCCTTCATATGCATGGATCCAAGGGCCGAGTTCATGGTCTCAGAAGGAGAGGCTACCCTTCAATTGCCGGGTCGTCAACCGGTAAAAACCGCGGTGACAAAGGAAAATGATGTGGTTCGCCAGTTAAATGAATTCATCTCCGCTTTTGAGATTGACCAGGGGGGTGAAGCAATGATGGTGGATGGGGTTTTCGGATACTGCACCTACGATGCGGTCCGGTATTTTGAAGAGATCAGGTTGCACTCAGTGCTTCCGGAAAAAGAGGTGATCCCCGAGGTGCGCTATAATTTTTTCAGGTTTGTGCTGGCCATCAACCACCTTACCAATGAGCTGACCTTATTCGAAAACATCATCAATGGTGCCGAGAGCGGGATAGACCGGGTAACCACCCTGCTTCACAACAGAAATATCGCCACCTATGGGTTTGACGTTTCCAGGGATGAGACCTCCAACCTGACCGATGAAGATTTCAGGCAGATGGTGACCAGGGGCAAAGCACATTGCTTCAGGGGAGACGTGTTCCAGATCGTCCTCTCAAGGCAGTTTAAACAGGAATTTACGGGCGATGAATTTAACGTCTACAGGGCATTGCGATCCATTAATCCATCCCCATACCTTTTCTATTTCGATTATGGGAGCTACAGGCTCTTCGGATCGTCTCCCGAATCCCAGATCGAGGTGAAGGGGGGAAAGGCCTATATCAACCCCATCGCAGGAACCTTCAAGCGTACCGGAAACGATCGAGAGGACCAGGAACTGGCCATGAAGCTTTCCAAGGACGAAAAGGAGAATGCGGAACATGTGATGCTGGTGGACCTGGCCAGGAATGACCTGAGCCGGACCACACAGAAGGTAACCGTGGAGGATTACAGGGAGATCCATTTTTACTCCCACGTGATCCATATGGTATCCAAGGTGTCGGGCGAGCTTCCCGAAGATGCGGATACAATCAGGATCATGGCCGAATCATTCCCGGCCGGCACACTTTCAGGTGCGCCCAAGTACAGGGCCATGGAATTGATCGACCAGTATGAAGGAAAGAGACGGGGCTATTACGGGGGGACCATCGGATTTATCAGGTTCAACGGGGATATTAACCATGCCATCATGATCCGCTCATTTCTTTCCCGTGACCATACACTCTACTATCAGGCCGGTGCCGGTATTGTATCCGAGTCGACCGAGGAGGGTGAATTGCAGGAGGTAAACAACAAGCTTGCGGCATTAAAGTCGGCCATATCAATGGCCAGGAAAATGAACAAAGTTAATTAGCATGCAAATGAAAATACTGGTGCTGGATAATTACGATTCTTTCACATACAACCTGGTTCAGTACATCGAGCGGGTGACGGGCACACCGGTGGATGTCAGGCGGAATGACCAGATTCCCCTGGCGGATGTGAAAGCCTACGATAAGATACTGATCAGCCCGGGCCCTGGAATTCCCATCGAGGCCGGGATTTCCCTGGACCTGATCAGGGCCTACGGGGCAACCAAAAGCATCCTGGGTGTTTGCCTCGGCCACCAGGCCATCGCCGAGGCTTATGGTGGATCCATTGTGAACCTGGAAAGGGTCTACCACGGGGTAACGGGACAGATGCGGCAGGTAATTCCGGGCGATTACCTTTTTGAGGGGGTCCCGGTGGAATTTGATGCCGGGCGATATCACTCCTGGGTGGTCCAGCGCCATACCCTTCCTGGCGATCTGGAAGTCACCGTGGAGAATGATGAGGGTTTCATTATGGCCATCAGGCACCGGGCCCATGATGTAAGGGGGGTGCAGTTTCACCCCGAATCGGTACTTACAGAATATGGGGGGAAGATGATCCTGAACTGGATTAAAGACCATTAGTGGATCACAAAATTTGAATTGGATCACAGGTTGATTTACGCCTGTAAAAAATAGCTTATGAAAGAGACACTGCAATATTTATTTGACCATAAGACCCTTGGAAAGGAGGATGCCAAACTGATCCTTAGAAATATGGCCGAGGGCAGGTACAATGATTCTGAGATGGCCGCATTTATCTCTGTCTACCTGATGCGAAGCATCACCGTGGAGGAGTTGACGGGTTTCAGGGATGCCCTGCTGGAACTGTGCACACCCGTAGATCTTTCAGAATTTAATGCCATTGATGTATGCGGTACCGGTGGTGATGAAAAGAATACCTTCAATATATCCACACTCACCTCTTTTGTGGTGGCCGGGGCAGGGGAGAAGGTGGCCAAACATGGCAACTACAGTGTCTCTTCGGCCTGCGGATCATCCAATGTGCTGGAATATTTCGGTTACTCCTTTTCAAGTGATACAGCGCGGTTAAAAAAAGAGATGGACCGGTATAATATTTGTTTCTTGCATGCCCCCCTATTTAACCCGGCCATGAAAAATGTGGCACCTGTTCGCAGGAGCCTCCGGATCAAGACATTTTTCAATATGCTTGGCCCAATGGTAAATCCCTCCAACCCTGCCAATCAACTTGTAGGCGTGTTCAGCCTTGATGTGGCCAGGTTGTATCACTACCTTTACCAGGAATCGGACAAACAATATTGTATTATCCACTCGCTGGACGGGTATGACGAGATTTCACTCACCGGGGGATTCAGGGCCCTTACCCGTCAGACCGAAAGAACCTATATGCCGTCTGACATGGGACTTGACCGGGTATCTCCCCGGGAGATTTTTGGCGGCAACACCGTGGAGGAGGCTTCGGATGTCTTCCTGAAGATCCTGGAAGGGAAGGGGACCCGGGCCCAGAATGATGTGGTGGTGGCAAACGCAGCCATGGCCCTCAATTGTATGGATGAAACCAGGGGGATCGAAACGTGCATGGACCGTGCCAGGCAATCCCTGGTCTCGGGATCTGCGTTGAAAAAATTTAAAAACCTGGTAAGCAATAAGTAGGATGAATATACTGGATACCATTGTGGAACACAAGCGGGTAGAGGTGCTGAAACGAAAGCAGAAAAGACCCATTACAAACCTTGAAACATTCCCCTTTTATGGAAGAAAGAGCAATGTGGTTGACCGGGGGATCCTGAATGAGAGGCCTGGGATCATTGCTGAATTCAAGCGAAAATCTCCATCCCGTGGAGAGATAAATATGAATGCAGACCCTGTGCAGGTGGCCGGTGCATACCAGCAGGCCGGGGTCTCGGCTATGAGCATTCTTACCGACCGGGATTTTTTTGGAGGATCGTTTACCGACCTGCAACGGGTGAGGGAATCTTATCCCGGCCTGGTCCTGTTGAGAAAGGATTTTATTATAGAGGCATACCAGCTTCATGAAGCAAGGGCTTACGGGGCCGACATGGTCCTGTTGATCGCAGCAATCCTGGAAAAGAGTGAGGTCGCCGAGCTGGCGCTGGAAGCAGAATCACTGGGCCTGGGAGTGCTATTCGAGGTCCACAGCGAGGAGGAACTTGAAAAATTCCACCCCTCCATTGGATTTGTCGGTGTTAACAACAGGGATCTGAAAACCTTTCAGGTGGATACTGAACGGAGCATGGCCCTTGTTGGCCGGATGCCCGGGGGGATTATTCCTGTATCTGAAAGCGGGCTGGGTAACGCCCGGGAAATTAGAAGGTTGTGGAAAGCAGGTTTCAGGCTTTTCCTGATGGGAGAATCATTTATGAAGGAGGAGGATCCCGGCAGGGCCTGTGGAAAATTCATGGAGAAGCTGTAATGGCTGCTGGAAAATGAAATAGAAGTGGAGCAATCATTGAAAATAAAGGTGTGCGGCCTGCTTTTTCCGGGAAACATTGAAGAGGTGTGTGCCCTTGAGCCCGATTTTGCCGGATATATATTTTACCCCGGCTCCGGGCGGTATGTGGGAAAGAGGCCCGATCCCTCCATTTTCAGCATCCCCGGAAAGTCCACCCTGAAGGTGGGTGTCTTTGTCAATGAGGAGATCGGAAGCCTGATAAAGATCTTTGAAATGTTCCGGCTGGACCTGGTGCAATTGCATGGTTCAGAATCCCCGGGATATTGCATGGCCCTGAAAGAGGCAGGAATACGGGTGATCAGGTCCGTTAATCCTGAGACCGCGGGACATGACCCTGGACCCGGGGACCATTGGGATGGGGTAAATTACCTTCTTTTTGATACTCCCGGGCCCGGATTCGGGGGCACGGGCCGCAAGTTTGAGTGGAAATTGCTGGAGGGGCTCCACATTCCGATTCCATTTCTGCTTGGAGGAGGGATTGGCCCGGGTGATGCGGAGGCCATCCGGCAGGTGAGTCACGGAAAATTATTGGGGGTGGACGTAAACAGCAGGTTTGAGTTGTCACCGGGTCTTAAAGATGCGGGCCTGCTTGGGAAATTTATTGCTGAAATAAGGAGATCACACATAGGATTAATCGAAGAGACATGAGTTTTGAAGTCGATCAGAAAGGATTTTACGGGGAATTTGGAGGGGCATATGTCCCGGAAATGCTCTATCCTAACATCAAAGAACTGGAAGAGAATTACCTGAAAATCATTGAATCGGAACAGTTCAATAATGATTTCAGGATGCTGCTGAAGGATTATGCAGGCCGGCCCACCCCTTTGTTCAGGGCCCAACGCCTGTCGGAGCATTTTGGAACGAACATCTACCTCAAGAGGGAGGACCTGAATCACACCGGGGCCCATAAAATCAACAACACCATCGGGCAGATCCTGGTGGCCAGACACCTGGGAAAGAGAAGGATCATTGCAGAAACGGGAGCCGGGCAGCATGGCGTGGCCACTGCCACAGTATGTGCCCTGATGGGGCTGGAATGCATCGTTTACATGGGTGCGTTGGATGTGGAACGGCAATCGCCCAATGTGAAAAAGATGAAAATGCTGGGGGCCGAGGTGATTGCCGTTCACAGCGGTAACAAAACCCTGAAGGATGCCACCAATGAAGCAATCCGCGACTGGATCAATCATCCTGTGGAGACCCATTATATCATCGGCTCTGTGGTGGGCCCGCACCCCTATCCTGATATGGTGACCCGTTTTCAGTCGGTGATCTCCGAGGAGATCAAGGTCCAGCTTGCCGAAAGGACGGGACGGGACTATCCCGATTACCTGGTCGCATGTGTGGGGGGCGGAAGCAACGCTGCCGGGGCCTATTATCATTACCTGGCCGATGAAAGGGTACGCCTTATCTCTGCAGAGGCAGCAGGAAAGGGCCTTGAGAGCGGCATGACCGCTGCCACTTCCCTGCTGGGAAGATCCGGGATCATCCATGGAAGCAGGACCCTGTTGATGCAGGATGAGGACGGACAGATCACTGAACCCTATTCAATTTCAGCAGGGCTGGATTATCCCGGGGTGGGGCCGCTCCATGCATGGCTTGCAAAGACGGGCCGGGCAACTGTGTATGCTGCCACCGATGAGGAAGCCCTGCAGGCCGCATTGCTCTGCACCCGGAAAGAGGGTATCATCCCTGCCCTTGAGACGGCCCATGCCCTGGCCGTCCTCGAAAAAATCGAACCGGGGAGGGAGGAAAATGTGGTGGTCAATCTTTCGGGAAGGGGTGACAAGGATATGGAAACCTATATCGATAAACTTGGTTTATAGGAGGCACAGCAATGAACAGAATTGATCAGTTATTCATTGAGAATTCAAAGGAGATCCTCTCCGTCTATCTCACGGCCGGTTTCCCTGGCCTGAATGATACCCCCGCCCTGTTGAGGGCCTTGCAGGACAACGGATGCGATATGGTTGAGATCGGGATCCCATTTTCAGACCCACTGGCCGATGGGCCTGTCATTCAGCAAAGCAGCCACCAGGCCCTGGAGAACGGGATGAATCTGAAACTGCTTTTCAGCCAGCTTGCAGGGATCCGGGCCACGGTCAGGATTCCCCTGGTGATGATGGGTTACCTCAATCCGGTGCTGCAGATGGGGATGGAACCATTCCTGGAGAATTGCCGCAACGTAGGGGTCGATGGTGTGATCATTCCGGATTTGCCTCCCGATGAATATGAGACCCGTTACCATGGAATGTTCCGGGAATACGGGATATTCAATATCCTTTTAATTACCCCGCAAACCGGAGACCAGCGCATCCGCAAGATCGCCGGGCTCTCACAGGGTTTCATATATATGGTGGCCGATGCATCAACTACAGGAACGAAATCGGCTATTGGTCAGCACCAGGTTTCATACTTCCGGCGCATCAAAGAGATGGAACTGCCCAGGCCCGCTTTGATAGGATTCGGTATTTCCAGCCATGAGACATTCATGACCGCTTGTGGGCATGCCAGGGGGGGGATTATCGGAAGCGCATTTATCAAGGCCATTGGGGGACCCGGGTCACTTGAGAATAAAGTTAAGGATTTTATCCGGTCGGTTCGAATGGGGTGAGGGTCGGATGGAGTTCCGGGAGGCTATTCCTTCAACCAGAAAACTGCCTTCAGGTTCGCACGCCAACCGGTCCAGTCGGCCGTTAAAACCCTTCGGCTATCCGCCGGATCAGATAATTCATTGCCATCTTCACTGAGTTCACCCGGCAGGTCCACCAGGTAACCGGCATCGATCCCAATGGCCAGGTCACTGAACCTGTACATTAGCTCAAGTCCGGCAGATCCGTTGGGACTGACTGACCGGTACTTGTTTATAAGGCCGTTTGAATAGCCCCCTGCGCTAATGACAGAGGTGATATCCAGGCTCGTGATATTGGCATCCACCCTTCCAAACAGGGAGAAGTCCAGATGGTCGTTCCCAAACAATGAGTATGAGACAAATACCCCCAGGCGGTGTGAACGTGCAACCATGATTGTATAGATGGTCCCGGAGTAGTCTGAATAGTCCGATTTCCCTCCGGTGGAGCTATAGGTGTAGCCGGCACCGATCTTCACCATGGGGAACCATTGCCTGAGAAGGCCAAAGGAAGCAGTGGCATAGGGAGGAAATGAACTGACAATTGATCCTTCAACCGGATAGGATTCCAGGATATATCCCTGAAGATATTTCAAATCGTCCATCCGGTAGGTGGCTCCCCCCAGGGAAGCCGTGATTCCATTTTGTTGTGCACTTACAAGGGTCAGTGACGCCGGTGCACACATGAGCATGAGGGTCAGTATGATTGCTTTTCTCATGGCAAACCTCCGGTATCAAAACTGATGGCATATCCCAGTTTTTCCATGTTCCATTCCAGATGCACAATATCGGCCAGGCTGTTGGAATTGGTACTGTAAAAGAAATATATGAACAGGGAATCATCAACGGATTCGCGCAAGGTGTCCCCGATGATCCAGAATGAGCCCCTGATCGTGTCGGAATTATATAGCAGATCCTCATTCAGATAGGCTTCAGCCTGGTAAAACTCCCCGTTTTCGATCACCACATTATAAATAACCTCCAGGCTGTCAGTCACCCTGGGATCATAGATGGTATCCAGATTCGTGCCCACAGTAATGAGGGGGGGATCCCCCGGAATGGGTTCCACGAAAAAGATATCCGAATCTGAGTAGGTGCATGCATTTATCAAGACGATAATTGCTGCACCTAAAAAGGTGTAAATTTTCTTCATACTGAAGCAGCAAAAATAACAAAAAATGCGGGAATAATGTGATCTATCTCAAAGAGACCCTATGCATTTCGAGGGCGTGGTCAATGACCTTCTGAAGGACATCCTCCATGTTCAAACCCAGGCTTTTTACCTGCTTGGGGATAATGCTTTCCCTTGACATGCCCGGGATCGAATTGAGTTCCAGGAAATAGAGCTGGTTGCCTTTGATGATAAAATCCACCCTGATGATCCCTGCCGAATCGGTGAGGTCGTAGATCTTCATGGCCAGCTCCTGGCATTTGCGTGCCAGTTCCGCGTCGATCCGAGCGGGGGTGATCTCCTCCGCTTTGCCTTCCGTGTATTTTGCTTCGTAATCGAAGAATTCGTTTTTTGATATAATCTCCGTGACCGGGAAAACCGTAAATCCCTCTCCGGTTTTCATCAATCCGCAGGTCACTTCGGTACCCTTGATGTACCGCTCCACAATGGCCTCATTGTCCTCTTTTTGGGCGTCCTCCAGTGCCTGTTGGAGCTCTTCGAACTTGACCACCTTGGCTATTCCGAAACTGGATCCCCCGCTGTTGGGTTTTACAAAACATGGAAGGCCCACCATTTCGGCAATCGCCTCCAGGTCTGTCTCCACATTCTTCTTGACCAGGCTCGCCTCAGGGGTAAGCACATGGTGTTGCTTCAGGAAGCTCTTGCAGGTATATTTATTGAAGGTCAGCGCAGAGGAGAGGTGGTTGGAGCTGTTGTAAGGGATCCCCAGCATATCAAAACAACCCTGGAGTTTCCCATCCTCTCCGGGGGTTCCGTGAATAATATTCCATGCGAAATCAAAAACCACCCGACCCTCGCCGGATTCAAAACCCATGTTGTTTTTATCCATAGGAATCCGCGCTTCACCGTGGTGAATGGTCCATGCACTTCCCTTCACCTCCACAAGAAAACAGGTATGCCCCGCTTTATCAAGCCAGTGCCGGATCTGTTCGGCGCTCCTCATGGAAACAATATATTCAGAGGAATCCCCTCCTGCAAATATGGCGATGTTCATTTCTGCTTTGAATTGAGCGTATGTAAATAATAAATTTACAACCTTTTATACGAAAGATTCATGGTGCTGTGGTACCTAATTTGACGAATGCGCCCATACCTCCACAAACATACCTAAATGATTGATCATTAACTTCTATTCTTCGCTGCGTCCCTGGAGGTAGCTGTGCCATTTCTGCAATACCTGGCTAAAGCCCTCTGGCAGGGGGGCTTCATAATGCACCTCCTCTCCTGAAGCAGGGTGCCTGAACCCGAGGGTTTGGGCATGCAAAGCCTGGCCAGGTAAAAGGTTAAAGCAATTTTGTACAAATTGTTTATACCTGGTGAAAGTGGTACCCCTGAGGATGCGGTCTCCCCCGTACTCGGGGTCATTGAATAGCGGGTGGGAAATATATTGGAAATGGACCCGGATCTGGTGTGTGCGTCCCGTCTCAAGCCTGCACTCCACGAGGTTCACATAACCCAGTCTCTCAAGCACGCGGTAGTGGGTTATAGCGGTCTTGCCGTGATCGCCTGCGGGGAAGACATACATCTGTTTCCGCTCTTTTGGGTTGCGGCCAATGTGACCTTCAATAACTCCTTCTTCGTCCTCCATATCCCCCCATACCAGCGCCTGGTAGGTGCGCCTGGAGGTTTTATGGAAAAACTGGCTGGCCAGTTTGCTGAGCGCCAGCTCGTTTTTGGCAACCACAAGCAATCCCGATGTGTTTTTATCGATGCGGTGCACAAGCCCGGGTCGCTCTTCCCCGCCAGTGAACAGGGGATTGTCCTTCATGTGGAACATCAGTGCATTCACCAGGGTACCCGTATAGTTGCCGTGTCCCGGATGCACCACCATCCCGGGAGCCTTGTTCACCACGATCACATCATCATCTTCATGCACGATATTAAGGGGGATATTTTCTGGCAGCAGTTCAAGGTTTCTTTTGGGATGCGGGAGCATAATGCTAATCTCATCCCCCGGTTTCACACGATAGTTGGGTTTTTCAGGTGTCCCGTTGACCAGGATGTTGCCGGCATTGGCGGCAGCCTGGATCCGGCTCCTGGAGGTTCCTTCCAGCCTGTTGAACAGGAACTTGTCAATTCTCAGGAGGGCCTGGCCCGGATCGGCCGAAAACCGAAAATGTTCAAATAACTCGCTGTTATCGGGGGAATCGGTGCCCATGACCTACTGATTGATCAGGAGTTTTGCATGGAAGACACGATTTCCGGCCAGGGCCCGGATGTAATAGATGCCTGCAGGATAGCCCGATACGTCCAGGCTGTTTGAGCGGGAAGTAGTATTGAATACCAACCGGCCCGATGCATCAAAGAGTTCAAGTTTTAAGTCCTCCCCCCGGGAATCAGCGGGGAGGTCGAGGAATACCAGGTCCGAGGCTGGATTTGGGTAGACATGCAGGGTCGAAAACTCAGCGTTCTTCCCTTGCAGCCCGGTGGTCTCATCATAAAGAAACGGTCTGAAGAGGATGACGCCAGGGGCATTTGAGGATTGCCAGAAACCCTGAAAATTGTAGAACATGACTGAAGGGACCGGTTTATTGTTCAGGTCCAGGCCCACATTAAGAAGGTACTGGTTGTATTGCCGCCAACCGATATAAAAGGTTCCGTTCACAGCAACCGGTTCTGAAAAGGTATACTTTACAAATCCTGGATAGGATGAGGCATACAGGGGTTTATATTCATTGGGGTCCTCCCAGATGATTGCACCGGGCTTGCCATCCAGATCAGACCATACCACCAGGTTGAAATAGTATTTAAGGTTCAGCGAATCGTAGACATGGTTAAAATAGATATAGGCACCCCCCAGACGATCCGGTTGGAAGGAACGATACTTCATGGCCACGACACCATCACCGGTTCCGCCTCCACGCAACCCATAACCAGCCTCAGCGGTGCCATCGTCGCGCGCATAATAATCGCGAAATAGCTGGTCATTGATCACGGTGTCATTCACCTTTGGATCGTATTCATCGGTTCGCAGGGCTGCTTTGAACCGGAGAATGGCAGAATCACCCCGTTGAAAGTCAAAGGGGTAGATATAAGGGAAATTGACCACCGTGTCTTCCAGTGCAGGAAGGTCCTGGGCGGTAGGGACCCCCGGGGTATAGGTGATGTGGTAAATGGGTTCCTGGATGGTAAGCGAACGGGTCACATTCCTGGTGATGGTATCGTTGTTCCTGTACCTTGCAGATACCAGGGGATTCAGCACAGTGTTATAAGCCTTTTCGAAATGTGCCCATGGCAGGGAGGTAAGATCTTTCAGGATGGAGGTAAGGGGTGTATTGAATGCCACATCCCTGATTACCGTATCTGCAGCAAACCTCTGGCGGTCAAGCTTCACGTAATCCAAATGCCAGAAATCCACATTGCTGCGCATGTCCGGGTAATCATTGCTGCGTGAAAGGCTGGCCCTGTTTCTGAACCGGAACCTGAATCCACTGGTCAGGAAGCGCTCATCGGTGACAGGGATCATTGCCTGCCTGAAGGGCTGGTAGTCTCCCCCTGTAATGCTCCACACATTGATCCACAGGCCGGAGTCGGGTGCGAAAAAATCCACCATCAATGAGTCCTCCTCTTCCGGCAGGTCGCACAATCCTCCGGGCTGGTAAAGAAAACTGAGGTAAATGCTATCAGATGAGGGATATTCCAACCCGATGGGGTGGCTGGTCAGGTGATCCGCCACAAATGTGGTGGGGGAGATGGTTGCATTGGAGTAGATGCTTCCATCTGAATCCAGCGCATCCATTGTGGCCACTCCGTTGGTTACCGGATCTTTGCAAAAATTGTTGTTTACAAAAGCATAGGCATCGCTCCAGATCCCGGTATCAGGAACCACCGAAGCTGAGGAGAAATCATCAAAAACAGGCAACCCCAGCATGACCGATGATGCTGATTTTCTTACCTGTGGGTGCTCCTGGTAGTGCCTGGCAGCCAGCGGATTATCATACAGCGGGATCACCACCTCCTGGCCATGGAGATCGAACAGCCCATGCAGGCCAATCAGAATCAATGTTAAAGCTTTGAGAGATCTAGTCATGCACCATTTCTGTGTCTTCACCAAAGAGTATGGAATCGGGCACAGGTAACAGGGTTGAATCGACGGTCAGCCAGATATCCACTTCCATGCCCATATTCAACCTCCTGAACTCATCGAACTCGGGATACTGCCTCCAGATGAATGCCTGAGCGCTATCCTTTGCATTTTCAATGCTTTGATCATAAGTGATGGCTCCAATATTCAAATAGTAATCCGCGATCATGTCCACTGCTGCAATCAATGAAACTCCAACCAGATCAGGCACCCTGGTTGTTTCCTGACTCAGACCCATTCCCAGCACCAGATTGATTACCGCCCCTTTGGTTATTTCGGTTCCTTCATTAATAACGGTGTCATGGTGCATTTGTTGTAGCACGTTATTGATGGCGTAATCGGGCCTGTACTCGATATCGCCCAGTACCAGGCCGGCATTTTGCAAAGCGAGCCGTGCCTGGCGGATGGACAATCCAACCAGTTTTGGCATGGGTACCGTTTCCAGGTTCAGGGCATTCATGGTGAGGAATATCCGCCGGTTCTTTTTTACACGGGAATCTGCTTCTGGATTCTGCTTCAATACAGTACCCCTTGGCATCTCCATCGAGAAAACCGAATCCACCACTTCAAACCTCAACCTTCGGGAGGATGTTACATCCTCTACCTCCTCAACTGTCAGCCCTGCCAGGTTGGGGACAGTAATGGACTGCCCATGGTGGGTATAAATCCTTAGCCAGCCAAGGGTCCCTATCAATAATAGGATTGCAATGGCAGCTGCGAGCCCGAGGTGCCGAAGGAATAACTTTGTGGTGAGAAACCTTAAAAAATCCATTTTAAGAGCTTTGTATAAAGGTATAGTTTATTCTATGAAATCTATGCCCCACTGGTGACGAGCCCGGTCTTTGTGATCATAGACGATTCCTGGTAAACCTCATAATCGGTATTGATGGACCAGAGATCGTGGCCAGCATTATCCAGGATATTCTCGGAAACGCGCATCCCCATCAGGATGCTGTGATCCTGGTTGTTGTATTTATACGCGCCATACCTGCCAATGACATGAAGCCCCTCCACACTACCCAGATGGGATTCAACCGTCTTCATGATCTCCCTGTATCCCTTGAAATATACCGGGTAACACCTGGGGAGCCTCACCACATGCCCCGCGCTGACCTCACCAACCATTACCAGGCCAGTTTTTTCGATCTCTTCGGTGGCCTGCCTGATTAACATGTCGGGGTCCAGGCCCCACAAAGGATCCTCAAAATAACACCAGTATTCCATGCAAAGGATCGTGGATCCTGAATCGCCATAGACGGAAGGCAACCAGTTCCTGAAATTGGTTACCCTGCCTACATTTACCGCGGGCTCATGGATGTAAAGCCACTGGTCGGGGAAAAGGTCTGTCCGGTCCACCCTTAGATATACCAGGATGGTATTCCTGAAGGTGAGCTTTTTTGCCTGTTCAAGCACCTTCCCGGGGACCTCGGGCAACCTTTGGACCAGCAAAGAGAGGGGCATCGTGGAGATGATGTGGTCATAGTCCCTGATCTCCCCGTTCTCAAGCTGGAGGGATCGGGCTGTGCCCCCTGAACAGATCACTCTCTCCACTCCCGTGTTCAAATGGATCCGGCCGCCCCTGGAGGTGATCTTCTCCTGCATGGACTCATACACACTCCCGGTCCCCCCAATGGGATAGGCAAACTGGTCCACAAGGGTGGCGTGTTTGTTTCCTTTTCCGGAGAGGATGGCATTTTTTATGGCTTCGAACAGTGAAAGCTTTTTAATGCGCTGGGCTGCAAAGTCAGAATCCAGCTCACTGCAGGATATCCCCCATAATTTCTCGGAATAGGTCTTAAAAAAAATGGTATACAGCCTTTTCCCAAACCTGCTGGTGACCCATCCTTCAAAAGTTGAAGTATCCCTGGTGGGAAACATGCGTTCAACCAGGTAGCTTGTAAAACAGCGGATTGCTTCAAAAATGCCGAGTCCGGCCAGGGCATTGAAGGCACGGATGGGGTAATCAAAAAACCGTTTCTTGTAGTAGATCCTGGTCTGCCGGTTTACAATATCGTAGCGCTCCTTTACCACCTCAAGCCAGAGGGCATTGATTTTTGAATCCTGACTGAAAAAGCGGTGGGGACCAAGGTCTACCCTTTGTTCCCAGAGATCGATTGATTTGGAGAGCCCCCCTACCTGTTCACTTTTTTCAAACACATCGAGAAGGGAAACTTTATCAACCAGGTGTTTTGAAATTTCATATGCTGCCGTCATTCCTGCCGGTCCTGCTCCGATCACTGCGATCCTCATACATTATTATCTAGAAGGCCCAAAAATAGAAAAAAATACGTCACCGGATCCTGTTTAATTGCTCTCTGACGGTGTTGGCCATTCCTGAATCCCCGTAATATTCATATACCTCGGCCAATTTTTCATAGGCGGCAGTAAATTTGCCATTGTACCGGATGGCCTGCTTGAAATTATATATTGCATTGTCCTTGTCGTTTCTCATGGCATAACACAATCCCAGGTTGTAATACCCTGAATAGAACTTAAAGTTGGATTGAATGGCCATATTAATGATCCGGATGGCTTCGTCCAGCAAGGCCTCATTTTTGGTCACATCCGCTTCAATGAAGTATGAATAGCCCTTCAGATTCAATGCTTTGTCATAATCGGGATAGATCTCAAGCAATCGGTCCATGGCGCTCCGCGCTTCTTCAAAACGGAGGAAGGTGGCATTCACATTTCCAAGCTCAAGGTAGGCCACTTCATTGTTTTCATCATAATGAACGGCGCTCTCAAGATACTCCAGGGCCTGGTTCAATTTTACAGGATCCTGTTCCCTGATCCCTTCCGCCAGAAGCGTGGATCCGTAATAATCATCTTTGTTCTTTCTCTCCACGATGGCAGCCACCACCACATTATCCACCTTGATCTCATGAATGACATTCTTGGGAGGCCAGAGCCCGTGGTTCAACTGGTATGGATGGATGTAATTGCAATAGAGGATGGCATAATCCCAGTCATACTTTCCGCGGTCGTAATACCTGCTGTAAAAAGGATTCACGTTGTCAAGGTGGTCCTTGAAATAATAAGCCAGATTGGAGTTGCTGACCACCCGGATCGGTTTTTCCGGTGTGGCCTCAATCCCTGGCAGAATCTCACTGAGGAAATAGTCTGAGGCAGGTTTCAGGCTGTTGGCATAATAATCTGTTTCAAACCTTCCGAAGGTATTGTTGATGCCCCCTGACCATTCGTTGAAATAGATATAGGTATTGGGATGGTTGCGGATGGTATGAACCAGGGGATGGGCAAGTCCGGCGGCCAGCACCAGGAGGGCAACGTATCTGCCCCACCCCCTCCTGATCTTCCTGATAAGGCTGGTCAGGGCAATTGCTGCAAGGGCAAGCATGGAAGGATAAATGAACATCATATGCCTCCACCCTCCATACACGTTTGATTCACGGTAGATGATAAAGATCACCGGGAAGAGGATCGTAAACCACAGCAGGAAATACCAGTATCCCTGTCGCTCCTTACGGTCCATGTACCATGTAGAAGCAGAAGCGATCCAGCCAAGCAGGATGATCACCGGTACGCTGATGATCACATTGAGCGGAATATAGTGCCAGGGAAGGTTGTCCGACCAGTATATCATCCCATTATAAAGCACCCTGATGGAGACCTGGATATTGGTCATCACCTTGAAGGCCTGGATGGGGTGATTGATCATGTCCTGCAGTGCATAGGGCCAGGTAAGAAGGCTCAGGACATATCCGCCCGCAGAGATCAGGATGAGCGTCAGGAGCCCTTTGATGGCAAACCGCCACCACCCCGCAGAAAAAATTTTCCAGGGCCATTTATGAATGATCAGATAGAGACCCGCAAACATGAAAAGATATGGGACCAGCAGCATCCCGCCAATCCTGATCCCGTTGCTCCACCCTATGCCCAGCGCAATCCAGAGGGCCGACCGGGTACTGATGCGGGGGAGTTTTTTCAGGAAAAGAATGATGTGGTAAAGGGTAAAAATGTTTCCCAGTGCAAATGGCACATCCATGGGATTATTGAAGGAATGCCCCAGAAATCTGGGCGACAAAAACATAAGGATGAGGGCCAGCAGTCCCCCCGAATATCCTGCAAATAACTTCACCAGCAACCCGGTTACAAGGATTGCAGCTGCCCCTGAAATGGCGATCATTGCATGCCTGGCTTCATAGGGGTGATCTTCAAGGTGAAAGAGCCGGATGAGCAGATAGGTGAAAAAATCGAATGATTGGCCGTAGAAATTGAGTTTATACTGGGGGTCGTTCAGGGCTGAGGGATCATCTTCTGTGAAATACTTGTACACTTTGATGGCGTGTTCATAGTGCTTTTCATCATCCCCCGAGAGCCCTGCATCAAGGCTCAGGATGGGAAGGATAATGAAGATCGCCAGGGCCACGGATAGAAAAGCCAACCTGAACAGCGGGTGTTCCTTGATAAAAAACAGGTTTCTCAGGGAGGGCTGCTGCATCTCCTTCAGTGGAAGTGAAGTGTTCCAGGCCAGGTTTAGCTTCAGCCTCTCAAGGAGCGGTAAGTTTGCCGGGGCATCATCGGCTGCCGGATCATCCTGGTGTATGACCACCTCGCTGCACTCAAATCCACGTTTTTCAAGGACCCATCTGGCCCACCGGTGACCGGGGGGAGTTTTTTCACCGCCGATGGCAAGCAGGTATGGCATCGCTTCTGCAGGAATGATCACCCCTGCCTTTTCCCGGCTGGTTTTTCCTTTAAAGGTAATATCGTAGAAGTGAAGGGTTCTTGAGTCACCGGGAAGCGGCAAACGGAAAAATTCATTTGGATTGACCTGCCTGTCAGGCATTGGGGGTTCCATAATAACCACATATCCCTCTCGGAACAGTTCAGAGTCCAGCTCCGCTTCCGGTCGGTCACTGGCAAGATACTGGATGAGCCTGTGCTCCGCCATGGGAGGAGGGTTTCCCCGGTAGAGGCAGAGGATCCTTGAATTTGACAGGTGTTCGGATTTGATTTTTCCGGCAAACTCCAGGAGGTATTCGGCAAAGTTCTGTGGCTCTTCGGGGCAGGTAAACAGAAAAAGGGCAGAGAAGCTGTCTTTGGAGGATTCTCCCTCTTTCTGCCTTTGTTTGCGATGTGTACCCTTTTTTGCCATTAAAACCGATTGAAGCGAGTTCGAAAATACGAATAATCAGCAAAAGAAAGGGCAAAAAAATAACCAACCGGGATCCGGTCGGTTATAGGGGGTAAATTTTATAAGCGTAATATTATGCCTTATGCCGGGGTTCGTCAGAGACAGTGAGTTTCTTCCGCCCTTTCTTCCTCCTACCGGAAATAATACCGCGGCCGCTGGCGGAGGACATCCTCTCCCTGAAACCGTGCTTGTTCTTTCTTTTCCTGTTGGATGGTTGAAATGTTCGCTTCATGACAATGATTGTTTGAGCGTGCAAAAGTAGTTATTTTTTTAGAAAAACAATCATTTTTGTGTAAAAAAACGGTTCTTCGAATAGGGCTGAAATTGGGTACAGTTCCACGCGTTTCCCGAATGGCTTAAGCTCCTCATCCAGGTCACCACCTTTCAGCGAAATCAATCCGCTGGCCATGTTGCCGGGCTTAGACGGTCGAATCAGATGCTGGGTCCAGGCGGATAATTTTGGGAGAGAGGATACCGCGCGCGAAACCACATAATCGACCTTCTGATCAAGGTTTTCCATCCTGGCCCTGATCACTGTTACATTGGACAAACCCAGTGTTTGGGAGATCTCCTGTACAAGTTGCACTTTCTTACCGATGGAATCGACCAGCAAAAAGCGGGCCCCGGGAAATACAATGGCCAGGGGGATGCCAGGAAATCCTCCGCCCGTGCCCACATCCATGATGGAGGAATCCTTCTGGAAATTGAATTTTTTAGCAATGGCTAGGGAATGGAGGATATGGCGTTCCTCCAGGAATTTCACATCATTCCTGGAAATCACATTGATCCTTTGGTTGAGCGCAGGAACGATGCTGAGCAATTTCTCGAACTGCCTGTACTGTGTTTGGTCAAGATCAGGAAAGTATTTTCGGAGCAGCTGCATGCATTATGGCCGTTCCTTGGAACGGTTGAGTATGTTGAGCAGAAGCTCACGGGCCCTGAAAAGCTGTGCTTTTACTGTTCCGATTGGAATATCCAGCTCTTCGGCGATCTCATCGTAGGAGTATTCTTTGAAATACCTGAGTTCAACAAGCATCCTGTACCTGGGTTTCAACCGTGAAACCACATTTCTCATATGTTTTATCTTCTGCTTGTTGATCAGGGTGGATTCAGGATCGAGGGAATCGGACTGGATCAAAGCCGATGGGGAGAGTGAATCCTCCCCGTCCATGGTCTGGTCAAGGGAGACGTGACTGGCCCTTTTCTTTCTTATGAAATCGATGCAATTGTTGGTGGCAATCTTAAAGAGCCAGGTGGAGAATGCGAAGTTGGGAGTATACTGGTCGATATTCTTAAAGGCCTTTCCAAAAGCTTCAATGGTAAGGTCCTCCGCATCGACCGGGCTGTTCACCATTTTTAGCAACATGAAGTAGATGGCATCCCGGTAACGGCCAAGCAATTCACCATAGGCGAGCTGATCCCCTTTACGGGCTTTTTCCACCAGTTCGATATCCTGCTGGGCCTTCAGTGAAAGATTGGAATTCAACGCCATGGCTGATACTTAGGTTCAAATTTACTGCTTAACCAGATGATCCCTAGAAGAAGGGGCATGAATGGATCAAACAGCAGCGAAGGTAGCAATAAATATTTCTCGTCCAAACGGCGCATTCCCAATCTGAATATGATCATCTTTGAAGTTATCAAGACCCCAAAAAGTACCAGCACGTACCACTTCCAGGGAGACAAAATAGACAACAAAACCAGGCAGGAATAGTTCACCAAACGACTGATCACCTCTCCCGCCAGCCTGA
Organism: Bacteroidota bacterium; assembly: GCA_024640885.1. Classification (GTDB taxonomy): domain Bacteria; phylum Bacteroidota; class Bacteroidia; order Bacteroidales. The sequence goes on from JAHEEC010000002.1 coordinate 51,639, forward strand.
GCCTGGTTCCCTTGTCATACCGCCCCCCTGCCGACAGGTGCCTTTTTTTCTGTTTGAACCAGGATCTGAATGTTTTCTTCGGGATCGAGACCGTGTGGCTTTCCCTGCTGATCTCCACAGCAGTATTATCCCTCCCGGCAATTTCATTGACCAGCAGGTCATCATCTCCCGAGGAGAGATGGTAATGGCTTGCAAATCCTTTATTCTGAAAGAAAAGAGCCTTTTCATAGGCAAGGTTCCGTCCAACGCCCATATACGGCCTTCCATTAATGGCATATGAAAGGTACTGTATCGCAGTGAACACAGTTTCGTACCGGATCAACAGGTTCAGGATCCCCCTCCCGCTTTCATAACGGCCATATCCAAGGACAATCTTCCGCTCCCCTGAGAGATTTGACGCCATCCTCTGCAGCCACTGGTCGCTGACCGGGTAACAATCTGCATCAGTCAGGAGCACATGATCGAACCGCGCGGATTTCAGGCCAATGGTCACAGCCAGTTTCTTTCCGTGCAGAAATTTTTCATTGGCAGGGATGGAGGTATACCTTAACCTTTTGTACCGGACCGATAACTCTGACAACAAATCCTCCGTCCCGTCGGTGGAACAGTCGTTGACCACCACCACCTCAAATTCGGGATAATCCTGCTCCAGGATCCTGGGCAGGAAGGTTCCCAGGTTCTGTTCTTCATTTTTAGCGCAAATGATCACGGAAATGCCCTTCCCGGAGGCGACCATGGATTCCCCTTTATAATGTGGCAGCTTCAGGAACACGAGAAGATAGTATCCCATCTGAACAAGGAAAGTGGCAAAAAACAGCGACAGCAAGATCCAATCCTGCACCCTTGAATGTTCGATCAATTCCCATAGTTCCATGGGGTGTAAATTTAGCTGGCAATATCAGAAAAGAAAAAGCAGGTTTTCAACAATTGTTTATCTTTGGCTGATCCGGTACATTCTATGAAATTTAAAGTCACAAAGCGGGACGGGGCCAGCGGCGCAAGGGCCGGCATTATCACTACAGATCACTCGGAGATCCAAACACCGGTTTTTATGCCGGTGGGGACTGCAGGAAGTGTGAAGGGTATCCACCAGCATGAATTGCGGGATGATATTGACGCACCTGTTATTCTCGGGAATACTTATCACCTGTACCTGAGACCTGGTCTGGATACCATCAGGGGCGCAGGGGGATTGCACAGGTTTATGAACTGGGATCGCTCCATCCTGACCGATAGCGGTGGGTACCAGGTATTCTCCCTGGCAGCCAATCGAAAACTGACTCCGGAAGGTGCCTGGTTCAGCTCCCATATTGATGGGTCCAAGCACCTCTTTACCCCCGAGAACATCGTGGATATCCAGCGGATCATCGGAGCCGATATTATCATGGCTTTCGATGAATGCACCCCCTGGCCCTGCGACCTGGAATATGCCAAAAACTCACTGGACCTCACCCACGACTGGCTTGACAGGGGCCTGGAGCGTTTTGCCACCACGGAACCGCTTTACGGACATCAACAGGCTTTTTTTCCCATCGTTCAAGGAAGTGTGTTTAAAGATCTGAGGGGGGCCTCAGCAGAATATGTGGCCCGGAAAGGTGCAGCTGGCAATGCCATCGGGGGGCTTTCGGTGGGAGAACCGGCAGAAGAGATGTATGCAATGCTGGAAGTGGTGAACGGGATCCTGCCCGAGGATAAACCCCGTTACCTGATGGGGGTGGGGACCCCTGTGAATATTCTTGAAGCCATTTCCCTGGGTGTGGATATGTTCGATTGCGTGATGCCCACCAGGAACGGGCGAAACGGGATGTTATTTACAAGGGAGGGGATCATCAATATTAAAAACAGGAAATGGATGGACGACTATTCCCCCCTTGATCCCGATGGACACAGCAGAGTGGACACGCAATATTCGAAAGCATACCTCCGTCATTTAATCATATCCGGTGAAATGCTGGGGGCCCAGATTGCCAGTCTGCATAACCTGGCCTTCTACCTATGGCTTGTCCGGAAAGCGCATGAGCAAATCAATAGCGGAACATTCACCACATGGAAGGAAAGAATTCTACCGGCCTTAAGTACAAGATTGTAAGGTTTTTTGGCCTTAAAATGCTTGATGCATATGTGATCCGGAAGTTCCTGGGATCATTTTTCCTGTCCATCGTCCTGATCCTCTCTATCGTGGTGATCTTTGACCTTTCCGAAAAGATCGACGATTTCATCGAAAGCGGCGCACGCTTGAAAGCGATCCTCTTCGATTATTACCTCAATTTCATCCCTTATTTTGCGGTCCTGTTCAGTTCCCTTTTTGCATTTATCGCGGTGATCTATTTCACCTCCAGGATGGCCTATAACACTGAGATCATAGCCATTCTCAACTGTGGCATGAGCTTTCGCCGGCTGTTGCTTCCCTACATGATATCTGCCATTTTTATAGCACTCATTTCTTTTTATTTAAGCGACAAGGTGATCCCCCGGGCCAACAAGGTGAAGCTTGCTTTTGAAGAAGAATATATCAAGGGAGGACCCATTAGGTTCAAAACAAGGGATTTCCATCGCCAGATTGAACCGGGGGTCTATGTTTATCTCCAGAGTTACAGCAATGTCTCCAAAGTGGGTTACCAGTTTACCATAGAAAGATTCGAGGATGGGGAACTGGTTTCGAAAATGTTTGCAGACCAGATCAGGTGGGATACCACGGTGAATAAGTGGGAAGCAAGGAGGTACTACATCCGTACCATTGACGGACTGTATGAGACCCTGGAGGAGGGAAGGGTCATCGACACCACCCTGAACATGCATCCCGATGACTTCAAAGTACGCCTGAACATTGTGGAGACCATGAGCCTGAAAGAACTGGATGAGTTCATAAAAAAGCAGTTGATGCAGGGTGAGACAAATGTGACCGCATATCAGATAGAGCGGCACAACCGGATTGCCTTTCCTTTCACCACATTGATCCTGACACTCATCGGGGTAGCGGTTTCCTCCCGGAAATTAAGGGGGGGGATCGGATTTCAGATCGCCATTGGTGTGGTGATCAGTTTTACCTATATCCTCTTTACCCAATTCTCAAAGCAATTTGCCATAGGGGGCCTGTTGCCGGTCATGGCAGCAGTCTGGCTGCCCAACATCACCTTTCTGATCATTGCCCTCTTCCTGATGCGGCTGGCTCCCAAATAGGAAATTGTGCCTAATGAACCATTCCACCATCTTTTTTTCGTAAGATTGTAGCCTCAATCAAAATAATTTAAAATGGCCTCTTTAAAAAAGGTGCAGGAGCTCCAGAAAAGGAGGGAAGAAGTGCAGCAGGGCGGAGGTGAGCAGGCGATCCAGAAACAGGTTGCCATGGGGAAAATGACCGCCAGGGAACGGATCATAAAGCTCCTGGATGCAGCATCTTTCAACGAGTATGATCTATTTGTGGAACACGAAGCCAGGGATTTCGGAATGGATCAGAAAACCCTGCACGGAGATGGTGTGATTACAGGGACCGGAACCATAGGGGGAAGGCCGGTCTGTATTTTTGCACAGGATTTTACGGTGGCAGGAGGTTCTCTCGGCAACATGCATGCCAGGAAGATTACCAAGATCATGGACCATTCATTGAAAATGAGAATGCCCCTGATCGGGATCAACGATTCGGGAGGGGCACGCATTCAGGAAGGCGTGAATTCGCTGGCAGGTTACGGGGAGATCTTTTTCAGAAACACCCTCGCATCAGGAGTGATCCCCCAGATCTCTGTGATCCTTGGGCCCTGTGCCGGGGGGGCAGTTTATTCCCCTGCGCTGACCGATTTTGTATTCGTGGTGGAGAATATTTCCAAGATGTTTATCACAGGACCCGAAGTGATAAAAACTGTGCTGGGTGAAGACATCACCATGGAGGAACTGGGTGGTGCCAGGGTGCACAGTGAAATTACCGGGAATGCCCACTTTTTCTCGGAGACAGAAGATGAGTGTTTTGAACAGATAAAAATCCTGCTAAGTTACCTCCCATGGTCCAACACGGATGTGCCTGCCAGAAAGGAGATCAAAGAGCCCAATGCGGATTTCATCATTGCGAAAATCGTTCCGGCTGAGAAAAAGCTTCCATATGATGTGCGCAACGTGATCAGGGCTGTAACCGATGGATCGGATTTCTTTGAAATCCAGGAGCTCTGGGCTTCCAATATTATCATCGGTTTTGGGACCATGGGTGGGCGCACGGTGGGTTTTGTGGCCAACCAGCCGCTGGTACTGGCCGGGGTCCTGGATGTGGATTCGTCAGATAAGGCTGCCAGGTTCATCAGGTACTGCGATGCGTTCAATATCCCCATCGTCACTTTAGTGGACCTTCCGGGTTACCTTCCTGGAGTCGACCAGGAACATGCCGGAGTGATCCGGCATGGCGCCAAGTTGCTTTACGCCTACAGCGAAGCTACGGTGCCCAAGATCACAGTGATTATCAGAAAAGCATACGGAGGAGGGTATATCGCCATGAACTCCAGGCACCTCAGGGCAGATTTCGTCTTTGCGTGGCCCGATGCGGAAGTGGCCGTGATGGGCCCTGAGGGTGCAGCCAACATTATCTTCAGGAAGGAGATTGCCTCCGCCGAGGATCCCGAGGAGATGAGAAAAAAAATGGTCCAGGAGTACAAGGAGAAGTTCGCCAATCCCTATGTGGCTGCCTCCAAGGGCTACATCGACTCGGTCATCGAACCACAGGAGACCCGAAAATCACTTTTACATGCACTTGAGGTATCCGGCGGGAAAAGCGTGGGGATGCCTGCCAAGAAACATGGGATACCTCCATTTTAAAACCATCACATGGGAAACGTTAAAAACAACTCGGGACCCGGCTCCCTGAAAGCACAATTCATGGAGGAACTGGTCATTGGTGGTGCGGTCTACAGGACCAGGCTTACCACCAAGTTCCGCAACAGGAAACAGTGGACCAGACCAGATGAAAGAAAGGTGGTGGCCTTTATTCCGGGGACGATCCAGGACATCATGGTTGAGGAGGGCATGGAAATTAAGCAGGGAACACCATTGCTGATCCTTGAAGCCATGAAAATGAGAAACAATCTGCTTGCACCCATCACGGGGGTAATAGAAAAAATCCATGTATCGGTTGGGGACCAGGTACCCAAGTCGCACCTTCTGATGGAATTTAAATAGGTACAGGGTGGCTGATTGCTCTCCCCTTCCAGATCGAAAACACCTCCAGATCTGGAGAAAGCTCAGGGGTCTCTTTGAACAACCCGTAGAGGGCGGACCCACTTCCACTCAATGAGGCATAAATGGCGCCGGCACGGTAAAGCTCTTTTTTCAACCGGTTCAATTCGGGATGCAATGCGAATGCGGTATTCTCGAAGTCGTTGCTTACCGTGCGGCTCCAGTTTTCCATGGGTTCCCGGATCAAATGGCGAAGGTGCCTGGCAGGAATGGCAGGCTCAATTCCTGCATAGGCGTCTGCGGTTGAGATATGGATCCCCGGGAAAAGCAATACCAGGTACCATTGTTCAAGGTCAATGGAGATCGGGCTCAGAAGCTCACCCCTGCCTTCCATCATCATGGGATCCTCCTGGAGGAAAAATGGACAATCACTCCCGAGCCGGGCAGCCAGTTCCATCAGTTTTTCCCCGGAAAGAGGATTCCCTGCCAGCATGTTCAAACCCTTCAGTGTGGTGGAAGCATTGGATGAACCGCCACCGAGGCCTGCCCCCACGGGGATTTGCTTGTGGAGGTGCAATTCAACAGGTGGCAGGGGTATCTCCATGTTAAAAAGTTCCCAGGCCCTGACGCAGAGGTTTAGAGCTCCTGAAACATCCGGCAGGATCCCAGACTGGCCGAACCGGATGGGGCCGGCATTGTTTGTAGACCTTCTGATCTCGAGGATATCACATAATCCCACCGGGTACATGACCGATTGAAGGTCGTGAAAACCATCCTTCCTGCGTGCAATGACCTGCAGGCCGATATTGATCTTGGCAGGTGAATAAAGTATCATGGAACATAAAGATATCGGATTTTTCAACATTTGTTAATTAAAACTTTGACCGCAGTGTGTATAAGAAACCGGGGGCTACAAATTCCGGGTAGTTGGGGATGTTTAACTTTGGGGACCCCAAAAAAATAAATATTCATGGCAAAGCAACAGGTGAATACACTCAAAAAGAATCCGGCCATCGCCCTAGATTATGGAAAGATCCCGCCCCAGGCACTGGACCTGGAGGAAGCGGTTCTGGGGGCCATCATGCTTGAGAAGGATGCCCTCCTTTCCGTGCTGGATATTCTTGAACCAGGGAGTTTTTATAAGGAGGCTCATCAACAAATCTTTGAGGTGGCCCAGACCCTTTCCCAGCAGGAGAAACCCATAGACCTTCTGACGGTCACCGAAGCGCTCAGGAAACTTGAAAAACTTGAAGCGGTAGGGGGGGCGGTCTACATTGCCCAGCTTACCTCCCGGGTGGGTTCGGCGGCCCACCTGGAGTACCATGCCCGGATCGTGGCCCAGAAATATATCCAGCGGGAACTCATCAGGGTCTCTTCTGATATCCAGGAGCGGGCTTTTGATGAGGGCACCGATGTGGATGATTTGCTGGATTATTCTGAAAGGGAGTTGCTTAATATAGCCGAAGGGCATATTAAGAAGGAGACAGTAAAGTTGAACAACCTTTTAAAAACAGCCATTGAACAGATCGAGGAAGCAGGGAAAAGAAAGGATAGCCTGAGCGGGGTGCCATCGGGGTATACGCGGCTTGACCGCCTCACTTCAGGATGGCAAAAATCGGATCTGATCATCCTGGCAGCCCGCCCTTCCATGGGAAAAACCGCTTTTGTGCTTTCTATGGCCAGGAACATGGCAGTGGACCATAACCGGCCGGTGGCCTTCTTCTCATTGGAGATGTCTTCCATTCAGCTTGTGAACAGGCTGATCATCGGCGAGACCCACCTCTCATCGGACAAGATCCGGACCGGGAGGCTTGAAAATTATGAGTGGGAACAACTGGAGTATAAGATCAAGGACCTGGAAAAAGCCCCCATTTACGTGGACGATACACCGGCCATCTCGATCTTCGAATTCAGGGCGAAAACCAGGCGGCTGAAACAAAAATATGATATACAGGCTGTGGTCATTGATTACCTTCAGCTCATGACCGGTTCCAAGGATTCGGGGAGCCGGGAGCAGGAGGTCAGTAACATTTCAAGATCCCTGAAGAGTGTGGCTAAAGAGTTGGATATTCCGGTCATTGCCCTGTCCCAGCTCAACCGGAGTGTGGAAATGCGTTCCGGAAACAAAAGGCCCCAGTTGTCTGACCTGAGGGAGTCGGGGGCCATTGAACAGGATGCCGACCTGGTATTGTTCATTCACCGACCTGAATATTATGGAATTGATGTGGATGAAGACGGGAATTCGCTGAAGGGGATCGCGGAGATCATCGTCTCCAAGCACAGGAACGGACCTGTGGGAGATGTGCAATTGAAATTTATCCGGGAGTATGCCAAGTTTGTGGACCTGGATGACACCCTTGCGATGGTGGAAGAGGATGAGAACGGATTTATTGTAGGATCCAAAATGAATCACGATGGAGGGGGCGGATCGGTGCTGAACGATGATATTGGCATGAACAACGGATTCGATGAACCGGCCCCGTTCTAGCACCTGGCGGCTTGTGTAAATGAAGGTGCACCAGGGATTTCATGGGAATTGAACGGAAGGGTCATCCACTGTTCCAGTGAATATTCTTCCTCCATCTGGTCAAACTCGAAAGGAGCGGTCATCCAATTCTCCAGGGCATATTCTTTCTCCATCTGGTCAAACTCGAAAGGAGCGGTCATCCAGGATTCAATTTGAAAATCCGATTCCGACAAACCGGTTTCAAATGTACTCACCATCCATGTTTCAAGCATGATCTCCTCTTCCTGTAATCCCGTGCTTGAGGGGGCAGTTTTCAAATTTTCACCAACATAGGGTTCATTATTCTCACCAGCGCTGGCAACCATGGTGAAAATTCCCAGGAAAGATACAATGATATATAACCTTAATATCTGGCCTGAACGTTTCCTGTAATTTTTGATTTCAGTTTTCATGGTATTTTGTTTAAAGTTTATGTTCGATAGTTTAAACAGAAAATACTGTATTTTGTTTAATGAAAATAGTAAAAAAATTAAACAAAAAATATAAAACACTTGAAATCAGTGAAATAAAACACAAAAAAAACGCCCCTTAAGAGGCGCTTTTTTATCTTATAAAGCAAAGTCATGATTGAAACTAGATCCAGGAGGTAGCCATCCAGCCCTCCATTTCGATGATTTCATCGTTTGTAAAAGGGGTGGTCATCCATAATTCAAGGGGAAGGTCCATCCCTGTCATGCCTGTTTCAAAGGGTGTTTTCATCCAGGATTCGACCTCCTGATTCTCTTCAAGATCCCTGTATTCAAATGGAGCAGTCATCCAATTTTCAAGGGTCATCTGCTGTTCATAAATGACTTCCACACGGTTTGTTCTAATGGTTCTGATGATCACGGGATTTTCATTGGTTTCTTCTGAATCCCTGATGGTCCAGCCCTGAAGATCATACATCCAGTTTTCTACCCTGCTCTTTTCTTTGTAGTTATGATTCACGGTTATCATTTCAACCTGGGGGTTTCTCTTCTGGAAAAACCTCTCTTTTATCAAGCGGAGTTGTCCGAAGGAACTGGTGCCAAGTGCGACCAGTGCGATGCTCAAGATAATTTTTGTTGTTTTCATGACCCTTGCTTTTTCAGGTTATTGCGTCCGGTTTCGATTTTCCATATTTCGTGCCAAAGTTTGTAAAAAGCATAAAATCAGACAGTAAGGGTAATATCAAGCGAATGTCAATGGAGATTAATTCTGAACGTTAGTATGACATAGGCGTTCGAAATCGTACACCTGAAATGGCCGTATGTACCCTGGACAGGACATGGGCTCTGGCACTCACCGGTATGGAGTTGGTAAATTTGTAATGGAATCAGTACCAGGTACTGGTCATCCAATCCTCAATTTCTATGACCTCGGCACTCTCGAAAGGGCTTGTCATCCAGGATTCCACGACCAGGTCAGTCTCAATCTTACTGGTTTCAAACGGGGCAGCCATCCATGGTTCCAGTGCGAGTTCCGCTTCATTCAATTCTTTTTCAAAGGGTACAATCATCCATCCCTCTAATTCCAGGTTGCCTTCATAAACCACATCTGCTTCTTCTACAAAAATGGTTCTGGCCACCATGGGGGATTCATATACATTCCAGGATGTTTTAAGACTGGATCTCCCATCTGGGTTATGCTTCCAGATATCGATGCGGCTATTTTCTGTATGATTTTCAGCCAGGAAGGACTGAACCTGCTGGGTATGACTGGGGAAAAACCTCTCCATGGAAAAGGTCTGTTGACCATATACTGCAGTTGCCAAGGCAACCAGAACGATGCTTAAAATCAATTTTGTTGTTTTCATGATCTTGTGTATTCAACCAGATATTAATGTTTCACAACTTGTGCCAAACTATGTAAAGGTCAATATAACAATAACTTGGATGCATATCAGGCAAATGTTAATTTGTGATAAATCTGCCCGGAACCGGGACAGTGATGTTCGCCTGCGAACAACGGGTTTATCTCCTTGTTTGACCTGGTGAAGAGGCTCGGTCTTTTTTCATCCTGGCGGTGCATCTTTTACATTTTAGTGTTGTCCTTTAGATCAAGGAAAGAGAGTTTGGTTTAATTAAAGGTCAACAGAGATGAAAAAATTCATGATCATTGGAGTCATTGTATGGATGGGAGCAATGACGGGGTGTTATTATAACGGTCCTTGCCTGGACGGCAATGGTCCCTCGGTTGCAGAGACCCGTGCCACCGGTAATTTTACCGGGATAAACAATACGGGCTCCTTTAGCGTATTTGTTTCCAGGTCCGATGAATTTAGCGTTGAGGTGGTGGCCCAGGAGAACCTGCTTCCAATCATCGAAACCTACGTATCGGGATATACCCTGATCATAGAGACGAAAAACGGTACCTGTTTCAGGTCAGATCTGCCTGTTGAAGTCTATGTGACCCTGCCAGAACTGGAAGTATTGAAGCTCTCCGGATCAGGTAAGCTGATCGCTGATATTGCGGAGAATCCGGTTTTCGAGTGTTCTAACTCGGGCTCGGGTTTTGTTGGCGTAGATACGGTTTATGCGGCAATCCTATCCATCGGGAATTCTGGATCGGGAACGGTAAATGTGCTGGAATCGCATGTGAGTGATATGAACCTGGTTCAGTCCGGTTCAGGCACCATTGAGTCGGGAATCGCTTATGGAACTGAAGAGGTTACCATTCGTCACAGCTCATCGGGCCGTGTAAAAGCAAACCTGGTCGATGGCAGCCTGATAAGTGCAACCATGAGCGGATCCGGAAGTATTGTCCTTGCGGGGGATTTAAACAGGGCGGATTATACCCTGAATTCATCCGGCAGGATCGATGCGCTCGAACTTGTGGCTGCGGATGTGAAAGCAAAAAACACCGGTTCAGGGACGATCTTTCTCTGGGCCACAGAGCTCCTTCATGCCACCATTACCGGTTCGGGAAATATTTTGTACCGCGGACAACCTACCATTAGCTTCCAGATCACCGGGTCAGGGAGCCTGAGGCCCTATTAGGTCCGTGATAAACAGGGATTATTTGAATCCGTCAACGATCAGAACGATCTCACCCTTCACCACGCCCTGGCTGAAGTGTTCCGCCAGCCAGCCCAGGGTACCTCTTACGGTCTCCTCGTGAATCTTGGTTAGTTCCCGGGAGACCGAAGCTTTTCTCTCAGGACCAAAATATTCGGATAATTGCACCAGCGTCTTGACAAGCCTGAAGGGCGATTCATAGAGGATGATGGTCCGGGGTTCCGATGACAGTTCCTTGAGTTTCGTCTGCCTTCCTTTTTTCTGGGGTAAAAAACCCTCAAAAATGAACCGGTCTGACGGCAGGCCGGAATTGACAAGCGCAGGGATAAATGCTGTAGCCCCGGGAAGGGTTTCCACTGCCACACCCTTTTCAATGCATTCCCTAACAAGGAGGAATCCCGGATCGGAGATACCCGGTGTGCCGGCATCTGTGATAAGCGCCATGGAGACACCACCCTGGATCCTCTGCACGAGCGATTCCAGTGTTCGATGTTCATTGAACTTGTGATGGGATTGAACCGGTTTACTGATTTGAAAATGTTTCAGGAGTATCCCTGATTTCCTTGTATCTTCCGCCAGCACAAGATCCACCTGCTTCAAAACCTCCAGGGCCCTCAGGGTGATGTCCCCCAGGTTTCCGATGGGGGTGGGTACCAGGTAGAGTTTTGACATTTTATTGCTTTACATACCTCCGCTTGATCAATCCCGAAAGGATCTCAACGCCGCCATGGTCCATGGAACCGCTGAAATGCGACTCAAGCAGGCCATGTGCCTTATGATAATCACCAGCAGTTTCCAGGCTGGTGAGCAGGAAGCTGAATTTTTCCGTGTCACCGTTAAATAATTCCCTGATGATCAGGAACCGATCGTTGATTCCCATATTCCGTGCGATGTTATCGATAGGTGGTCCCGTCAGTTTTGAATCCAGGAGTTTGACCCTTTGTCCGGCCAGGTTTTCATTAATGCTTGATTCGGCAGAGAATTTTTCGGCAAGTATTTCGGCCTCTTTTCTGGTCGCCTGTCGGGGAGAGCTCTTCACTTCATCGGGCTGCCTGACCTCCTCTTCCAGGTTTTCCTCAGGGACCTGTTTTACCTCTTTCTGCGATTGCTCCTCAGCAACTTGTTTGACCTCAGGTGCCGGTTTAATCTCCTGCCTGGGATCTGCCTCCGGGACAGGGTCAGGATCCATCACTGGAGCAGGTATTTCGGGTTTTTCGGGAGCAAATAACTCATTTAATCTGTCGGCCTTGATCATGGTTAAAATCTCATAGACATTTCTCAGCTTTGAGAGCGCCAGGTCAAGTTCAATGGCAGATCCATCCCTAGAATTTTGAAGGTTCCCGACCAATTTTTCTATATCTTGTATATCTTTAGTCAGGATTTCTATGGTGTATCTTATTTCCATAATATTTCTGCACTTTAGGTAATGGGGTCCATACAAAACTAACGATAATCTTCATATAATCTTATATCATGTTTCTTGAAAACACGGCAGGGAATGCTAATGGACAGGGTTGGATCGAGGTGATCACCGGCTCCATGTTTTCAGGAAAGACCGAAGAGCTGATCCGTCGATTGAAAAGGGCCAGGATTGCCAGGCAAAAAGTGGAGATTTTCAAGCCCAGGATCGAGGTGAGGTATTCAGTGGAGCAGGTGGTTTCCCATGATGACAATGCCATCCACAGCACCCCTGTGGATTCCTCGGCCAACATAATTTTACTGGCAAGCGGGGTTGAAGTGGTGGGAATCGATGAAGCCCAGTTTTTTGATGATGGATTGGTGGATGTATGCAACCAACTTGCAAACAGCGGGATACGTGTGATCATTGCCGGCCTGGATATGGATTACAGGGGGCTCCCTTTCGGCCCAATGCCCAGGTTGATGTCCATCGCCGAGTATGTGACCAAGGTACATGCCATATGTGTAAGGTGTGGGAATCTGGCGAATTATACCCACCGTTTGTCGGAGGATGACAAGTTGATTCTCCTTGGGGAAACAGATATTTATGAGCCGCTATGCAGGGTATGTTTTTCAAAAGGCAGTGTGAGAAGGTAATCAAACATGGGATTTGAATTGACGCTAGGCGAAATAGGCAACCTCATTGAAGGTTCCATTCACGGATCAGGCAATCTAACTGTTTCGGAACTGGCCATCGACAGCAGAACTCTGGCACCTTCCGGTTCGACGCTTTTTGTGGCACTGGTTGGAGATCAGCATGACGGACATGATTATATCGGGGAGCTGTACAACAGGGGAGTCAGGGCTTTCCTGGTATCACGCCTGCCGGTTCTGTCGGCGTACCCGGGAGCGGGATTCTGCAAGGTTGACAATACATTGAACGGCTTACAGGGCCTCGCGGCAGCCAGGAGGAGGGCTTACAAGGGTGTGGTGGCCGCCATTGCCGGGAGTAACGGAAAAACCATTATCAAAGAGTGGATCTTCCAATGTTTGAATGATCCCCTGAATATCCACCGAAGCCCCAAAAGTTACAACAGCCAGGTAGGAGTTCCACTTTCGGTCTGGATGACCGGGGAACAACATGACCTGGCAATCATAGAAGCGGGAATCTCCAGGCCAGGTGAGATGGAGAAGCTTCGGGCAATCATTCAACCCCGGGTAGGCTTGTTTACCAACCTGGGTGGCGCACACCAGGAGAATTTTAGTTCCCTTGAAGAGAAACTCACCCAGAAATTATTGCTGTTTCAAGATTGTGAGACAGTGATCTGTCGTGCTGACCAGAGGGTAGGAGCTACTTCCATCCGCTCTTTTCTGGAGGGGGCAAAGTTCAGGGTGGTTGACTGGAGCCTGGATGGAGAGGCCACCTACCGGTATATCAAAGGGGAGAGGTCAGACCTGTCCACCTCCATTACTGCCATGCTGCCCGCTGGCCCCATCAGTTTTACGTTGCCCTTTGTGGATGAAGCTTCCGTTGAGAATGCCCTTCACACCTTCACTTTTGCAATTGAGATGGGGCTGCCTGCTGAAAAAGCTGCCCTGAGGATCGGTTCCATTGAACCTGTATCGATGAGGATGGAGCTGTTGCAGGGGATCCAGGGGAGTGTGCTGATCAATGATGCATACAATTCCGATACGGTGGGATTGTCTGCGGCACTTGACATGATGGATCAGCACGATCAAAAAAACGGGAAGGTGGTCATCCTTTCCGACCTGCTGCAGAGCGGATTGGAGGGGCATGCGCTCTATACCGGGATTGCAGAACTGTTTCAACGCAAGGGGATCGATCAGTTCATCGGGATCGGTCCTTCGCTTGCCCATTACAGGGCCCTTTTTCCCGATTCGGCACTTTTCTTCAATGATACCCAGGATTTTCTCAGGAGGATGGACAGGACCCTGTTCAGGGACAGGACCATTTTGATCAAAGGGTCCAGAAAATTTGGATTTGAAAGGATCGCCGGGGAACTTCAGCTTAAAACCCATCAGACCCTTCTGGAGATCGATTTAAACGCAATGGTGCATAACCTCAATTATTTCAGATCGCTGCTGAATGAAGGGGTGAAGACCATGGTGATGGTAAAGGCGCTCTCTTACGGCAGCGGAAATGTGGAGGTTGCCAGGTTGTTGCAGTACCATAAAGTGGGCTACCTGGCTGTGGCTTTCATAGATGAGGGGGTTGAACTTCGCAATGCAGGCATCCACCTGCCTATCATGGTGATGAATCCCGATCCCGCCGGATTCGGTACAATGCTTGATTACCAGCTCGAACCGGAGGTATATGGTTTCAGGGGATTGCAAGCCCTCTATGAGATCATCCATTACCGGAGCCTGAAGCACTATCCAATCCACATTAAAGTGGATACCGGGATGCACCGGCTTGGATTCCAGGAAGATGAAATGGAAGAGCTGCTCCCCTGGCTCAGGCGCGAAGAGTTCCGGTTGACCACGCTCTTTACCCACCTGGCAGCCAGCGATGAGCCGGCCCACGATGAATTTACAAGGGAGCAGCAACGCAGGTTTGACCGGGTCGCTTCCATCATGGTCCGGGAGCTGGGACGGGGATTTCTTTCGCATATCCTCAATTCTGCGGGAATAGAAAGGTTCCCTGATGCACAATACGATATGGTCAGACTTGGGATCGGGCTTCACGGAATTGGAATGGCAACCACTCTTCAGCCTGCGGGAACTTTTAAAACCACCATATCGCAGATCAGGAACGTCAGGAAAGGGGAGACCATCGGTTATTCAAGGAGAGGAGTGGTCGGACGGGATAGCAGGATTGCCACTATTCCTGTGGGATATGCGGATGGACTGAACCGCAACCTGGGAAATGGAGTGGGAAGTGTGTGGATCAACGGGACATTTGCACCCACCGTGGGGAATATATGCATGGACATGACCATGATTGATGTGACCGGTCTGGAGGTTGAGGAGGGCGTCCCGGTGGAGATTTTCGGAAAGCATCAACCGGTGGAGGTGCTGGCAAGGCAATCGGGGACCATTCCCTATGAAGTACTCACCTCCATCCCGGAGCGCGTGAAAAGAGTATATTTGCAGGAATAATTATGAAGGTACGTATCTCAGCTGTCATCATCACCTATAATGAGGAACGGAACATTCAGCGGTGCCTGGAATCCCTGGAAGGCGTTGCGGATGAGATTGTCATTGTGGACAGCTACTCCACCGACCGGACCGAGGAGCTGAGCAGATCCTTCAATGTGAAGTTCATCAGGCACAGGTTCACAGGCCACATTGAGCAGAAGAACTGGGCCATCCTCCAGGCAAGTTTCCCTTACATTCTTTCCCTTGATGCAGACGAAGCGCTCTCAGCCGAGTTAAGGGCATCCATTTTAAAGGTGAAGGAGAACTGGACCCATGACGGATATTATTTTAACAGGCTCACCAATTATTGCGGGAAGTGGATCAGGCACACCAGCTGGTATCCTTCGCGGAAACTGAGATTATGGGATGCCAGGAAGGGGAACTGGGGCGGATTTAATCCACATGACAGGTTCTACCTGAGAAGAGGAGCCACCAGGATGTTTCTCAAAGGAAACATCTTTCATTATTCTTACTACACGATCAGTGAGCACCTGGTTCAAATCAATAAATTCTCCACCATTCTGGCCCGTTCCTATTATGAGCGCGGGAGAAGGGTCTATTTCTTCAGCATCGTGCTTCATCCGCTCTGGAGGTTTATCAAGGATTTCTTCATTAAAACAGGTTTCCTGGACGGGTATTACGGATTCATAGTAAGTGTGAATTCGGCCCATGAGGTATTCCTGAAGTATGTGAAGCTCAATAACATCTATATTGATGAGAGCAGGTCCCAGAAACAAACTGTATGCTTTTTCAACACCATGAAAACCTGGGGAGGTGGTGAGAAATGGCATTTTGATGTGGCTTCCTACCTGTTGAAAAACAACCGCAAGGTCCTGCTGGTCTCATCCCATGGAAGTCCCCTGTTTGAAAAACTTCACAAGATCGGGATCACGGGCTACGGGATCCGCATCGCAAACCTGAGTTTCTTAAATCCATTAAAGGTTTACAGGGTGGTAAGGATCTTCAGGAGAGAAAACGTGGGCGTGCTTGTGACCAACCTTTCCGGCGATATGAAGATTGCCAGCATTGCCGGCAGGATCGCCGGCGTGCCAAAGATCATCTATCGGAGGGGCAGCGCCATACCCATCAGAAACTCTCCCATCAACCGCCATCTTTTCAGGAATGTAATCACCAATATCCTGGCCAACTCCATGGAGACCAAAAGGACGATCCTTGCCAACAACAGTTCCCTTGTTCCGGACGAGAAGATCAAGGTCATTTACAATGGAGTTTACCTGCCAAGGTACTCCATGTCCGCTGAACCGATTTACAAAGCGAGGGAGGGTGAGATCGTGCTGGGAAGTGCGGGCCGTTTGTCAGAGGAAAAAGGACATTTCTATCTTCTAGAGATGATGCAGCTCCTCGTGGACAATGGATTGAAATTTAAATTATTGATCGCCGGGGAAGGAAGGCTTTATCAGACCTTGCAAAAACGGGCAAGAAAACTGGGGGTTGATGACAGGGTTGAGTTTCTGGGGTTTGTGGAGGATATGCCAGCCTTTTTTCAATCCCTGGATATTTTCCTGCTCTCCTCCCATTATGAGGGGTTCGGTTATGTCATTGCGGAGGCAATGGCAAGCAGGAAACCCGTGGTGGCTTTTGATATCAAATCTTCGGCGGAGATTATTAAAGATGGCGAGACAGGGTATATCACTGAACCGAATAATGTCCGGAAGATGGCTGAGCGCGTCATTCAACTGGCAGGGGATAAATCACTCAGGGAGAGGATGGGAAATAAGGGCAGGCATCGGGTGGAGGAGTTATTTTCCTTTGAGAAAAACCAGAAGGAGGTACTTGACCTGATTAACCTGGTCCCGTGAAAACAACTTACGTTTGGAGGATTGTATGTGCTTTATGCTCCTCTGTGAACCTTTCCAGGGAATGTTTCCATCTGCGGTGTGACCAGAGCCAGTATCCAGGCTCCTCACGGATGAGATTCTCCAGGATCCTTACGTGGGCATCCGTGATCTGATGATTGCTCATGGTGGCCGGATCTTCGCAAATCAATTCAACCTCTCCTTCATACCTTCCCCTTTTCACCTTCCGGATCTTAAAGAACACCACCGCAGCATCCACTTTTTTAGCAAGTTTTTCGGTACCCAGGTAAAGCGGGGTGTCAAGCCCCATGAACTTGGTCCAGTATTGTATCTGGTGAAACATGGGCCGTTGGTCAGAGAGAACCACGGTAAGGACCGGGTGGTGATTGCGGAAATGCGTGATCAGGCTCCTGGCAATCATCTCCATGGGGATTGGCTCTGAGTTGAATCTTCTCCTTATCTTCTTGACCATTCGGTCAAAATACTTGTTCCTCAGTGGTTTATATATGCCCAGGATGGGATACCTGGTCAGCGCTCCCAGGGTGGTAAGGTATTCCCAGTTTCCATAATGACCCGTCACAGCCATCACCAGCCTGCCTTTTTCATAAAGTGCATCCAATAGCTCCAGGTTCTTGTAAGTGATTCTCTCCAGCGCCTCCGATTCAGAGTAGAAATGGGAGACTGCCGATTCAAGGATCAGGTCGCAGAAGTGGTGATAGAATTTCCGGGCAGTGTTCCTGATCTCGTTCCTGCCGAATTCGGGAAAGGCTCTGGCAATGTTGTCATATACATCTTTCTTCCTGTACCTGACCACGTAATGCATCATCAGGTATAAGAAATCGGATAAAAGGTACAATACGCGTTCGGGTAACAAATGCAACAGCCAGATCAGGCTGTAGGTAATCATATAACCCAGAAATTTCATTCCTTATCCAAGCTCACTGATCCTTTCAAGCTTATGCAGGTCAAGGATCCTGATTTTCCTTCCATCGATGGAGATCACCCCTTCCTGCGCAAAGGTTGAGAGGGTTCGAATGGCATTGGATGTGGTCATATTGGAGAGGTTGGCCACATCTTCCCGGGAGAGGTAGATCTTGATGGTTTTCCCATCATCTTCATATCCGTATGTGTCCTTAAGGAAGATAAGGGATTCGGCCAGCCTGCCTCGAATATGTTTCTGAGTCAGGGTGACGGTCCGGTCATGTGAAAACCCCAATTCGGAAGCAAAGGAGCGGATGACGCTCATGCTCAATTCTGCATTGCTTCGCATGACCCTGAAAACACTCTCTTTGTCGACAATGCAGGCCACACAATCTTCGATGGCCACAGCCGTTGCAGTATGATTCTCCTCTGCAAACAGGGCCCTGTAACCAATAAAACCAACGGGTTTGGCCATTCTTACAATTTGCTCTCGTCCACCGACACCCTCTTTGAAGATCTTCACTTTTCCCTCTGCGAGGATCATAAGCCCCATGGGTTTATCTCCCTCCTTGAATATAATTTCACCTCTTTTGTAGTAAGCGCAGGTATAATTTTGCTTCAGGAATTCTTTTTCTTTGGGAGTAAGTACTGTAAATACAGATTTCGGATTATCTATACAATCATCTGCATTGTAGTTCCTTTCCTGCATTGTTAATTTTTATTAGGTCCTGGCATGCTGAATAACACACAAAAATAGAAAAAAATAATCAATTCCGCGTTAATATCTGGCCACCAGCGGCAACCGCCGCCCAACACCGAAGGCTTTCGAGGATATCCTCAAAATGGGAGGCGTCTGGTATCGTTTATATTCATTCTGGTTCACCAGTTTGATGATCTTCTTTACAAGGCTTTTATCATATCCCAGGGCCACCACTTTTTCGGGGGAGAGCTGTTTCTCGATGTAGGCTTCCAGGATCCTGTCCAGGTCTGAATATGGCGGCAGTGAATCGCTGTCTTTTTGATCGGGCCTCAACTCGGCCGACGGAGGTTTTACCAGAATGTGCTCCGGGATGACCTCGCCGTGGCGGTTAAAATAACTTGCCAGCAAATAGACATCAGTCTTATATACGTCACCCAGCACCGAGAGACCACCACTCATATCCCCGTAAAGGGTCCCGTAACCCACTGCTGTTTCGCTCTTGTTGCTTGTATTGAGGAGGATATTCCCAAACTTGTTTGACAGTGCCATTAAAAGGGTACCCCTGATCCTTGCCTGGATATTCTCTTCCGCAATATCCTCCGGGAGTGCCTGGAACAAGGGGTGCAGTGTATCGCGGAACTGATTAAAGAGCTCTTCAATGGGAAGGATGTCGTAACGGACACCCAGGTTACGGGCCAGCTGAACCGAGTCATCGATGCTATGACCGGAAGAGTACTGGGAAGGAAGCAGAAGCACATGCATCTGGTCCGGGCCCAGGGCCTCTGCAGCCAGTGCCAGGGTCACGGCAGAATCGATCCCTCCTGACAGTCCCAGGGTGGCCGAGGTGAAATTCAATTTTCCGAAATAATCCCGGATGCCACAGATTAAACCATTGGCCATCATCTCAATCCGGTCCGGGATCGGGTTCTCTGACAGGGCCGCCTTTCCCCCGGCCAGATCTTCCAGGTCGAAGACTCCGAAATCCTCCTTGAAAAAAGCGAGCCTTTTGATCACTTCACCTTGGCTGTTGATGGCCAGGGACCCGCCTTCAAAAATCAGTTCGGTTTGAGCCCCCACCTGGTTGCAATAGAGCACAGGAAGACCGTAGCGCGTTGCTTTGCCTGTAAAAATGGATTGCTTGACCTCCATCTTCCTGTGGGCAAAGGGGGAGGCTGCAAGGTTGATGATCGCATGGGGGTTAAACTGATTCAGTTTATCAAATGGATCGGTGGTATAAAGCCGGCTCCTGGAGAACTCACTCTCAAATGGCTGTTCATCCCAGAGATCCTCACATATGGTGATTGCCAGCTGTTTTCCCTTAAATTCGAGAAGCCTGAATTCACGGTTCGGTTCAAAATACCTGTATTCGTCAAAAATGTCATAGGTGGGCAGGAGGGTCTTCCGGAAAACCTGCTGAACCTTCCCGCCCTGGATGAAAAAAACCGAGTTATAAAGCAATTTGCCTTCATCGCTGGTGTTAAATTCCGGTCCGCCGAGCAATACCCCGATTCCGGGTTCTATGCTTTCAGCAATGTTCCCCACAACCCTGTTGCAGGCAGCGATGAAATCTTCCCGTTCAAGGAGGTCAAGCGGAGGATAGCCGCAAACAGACAGTTCGGAGAAGACCACCAGGTCGGAACCTTCTTTCCCGGCCCGGGCTATGGCTTCAAGGATCTTTAACCGGTTCCCTTCAAAGTCCCCGATGATATAATTAAGCTGTGCAAGGGCGATTTTCACGGCGCGTCAGAAAAGGATCCCAAGGTGGATGGATATGGCTTTCATGGTAATGTTTGCCTTGTCGCTGTCTGTCACATCAGTGAGGCCGGAGGTCCAGCGTATGCCCCCTATGGCTGCAGTGCTTCCCCCCAGCCGGTACTCTATCCCGATCCCCACATGGTAACCCAGGTTAAAAAGGTTGGTACTTTCCCTGATATTCTCTTTTTCAAAACTACCCCCTTTTTCGGTGGCAAAGGCATTGATATTGATCATGGGATTGAAGCCTATCTGAAGAAAAAAGGTCCCATATCCCAACTCTTCGGTCTTAAGCTTCAGCCCAATGGGGATATCCAGGTATTGCAGGTTGTGTTTGACCGTTTGCCCGGGCATTACAAAGATTGAATCCCCCTTGGAAACGAACATGGTGGAGTCGGTATAGCGCAGGTCGCCACCCAGGTTGTTGATCCCAAAACCCAGGGCAAACGCATAATTCTTATCAAAAAAAAGATCCATGCTCAATCCGGTCTGCATATGGAAGATGGATCCGTCAGGTACAAGTCTATCTTCATCGGAACTGAGCCATGCAAATTGAGGATCAGCATGCACACTGAACTTAATATTGGACTGCCCGTTAAGTGCCAGCAATGCCCCCAGCAACACAGAAGTAATAAATAATCTCCTCATCAAATTCATATTTTATATTTTTGTCAATCTGCAATAAGGATCAAATTTACAAATTATGGTGAGACCGGTTCAATGGATGGTGGTTTTTCTGTGGTCTGTCCTCATGATGGGGAGTGGATGCCACAGGGATCCCCTGGATGTGAATATTTCAAGGATCAGCGCTGAAGTCAAGGTGGAACGTTTTGACAGGGATCTCTTTGAAATGGATCCCGATACCCTCAGCCGGTCCATCGGGACATTGTACAATGAGTACGGCGATTTCTTCGATATATTCAATGTGCATGTGATTAATATTGGCCCGGCATCGGCCAAACTATATCCCTCCTTTCTCTCCATGTTTATCAATGATCCCACCAACAGGGAAGTTTATGAATTCACCCGCGATCTGTTTGCAGATATGGCTGAGATCAACGGGCAATTGACCGATGGGTTCCGCCATTACCTTTACCACTACCCCGATTCCATATTGCCCAGAGTTGTGGGCTATGTGAGCAGGTTTAACCAGGGTCTTTTTACGGTGGATCATTTCGTGGGGGTGGGGCTGGACCAATACCTGGGCAGCGATTGCAAATATTACGATCTCATGGGGGTGCCGCAGTACCTTGCAATCAACAAGGTTCCGGAGAGGCTCCCGGTGGATGTGATGTATGCATGGGCCACCCAGATCTATCCCTATAACGACTCCCTGGATAATCTGCTTTCAAGGATGGTCTACCAGGGAATGCTGGTTTACTTTCTGGATGCCATGTACCCCGGGATTGAGGAGCGGGTGAAGATGGGGTATACCGAGGATCAGCTCAAGTGGTGTTATAAGAACGAAAAACAGATGTGGACCCACCTTGTGGAGGAAAAACTGCTTTTTTCATCGGATCCCCTTGTCATTCGTAAACTGGTCGAGGATGCGCCAAGTACCTCCTATTATACGGTGGAATCACCGGGAAGATCGGCTGTCTGGCAGGGCAAGCGGATTGTGAAGGCATTTGCGAAGGAGAACCCGGGGCTTTCCCTTCATCAGATACTCTCCCAGAGGAACTACCAGGAGGTTCTCAGGAAGTCACGCTATAATCCCTGACAGGATCATCTCCATCCTTCCCGGTGCTTCCCGTCACCCTCTTACCCCTTGCCAGTGATGCAAATACACCCAGAATGCAAAGGACCGCAAAAACTACAAAGGTAGTTCTCATGCTTGTGAGGAAACCTGCAGAATCACTGGCTGAAATGGGGTGGTTCCCTATGAAAAGATGGAGGATCATGGTGGCAATCCCCATGCTCATCATCTGACCGGTCAGCCTCATGGTCCCGACGGTGGCCGAAGCAATTCCCAGGTATTTTTTTTCAACAGAACCCATGATGGCATTGGTGTTGGGTGAAGAGAACATTCCAAAGCCAAAGCCCACAATGGCCAGGTTGCCCACGAGATAGGGGAAGGAAGTTTGAGGGGAAAGGAAGGTCAGCATCACCAAACCTCCGACGATAATTCCCATGCCTGCAGAGGAGAGGATCCTGGGATCATAGGTGTCGGAGAGCCTGCCGGAGACTGAGGCAACGATGGCCATGATGATTGGCTGGGTAATCAGGATCATGCCCGCATCCCTCGGAGACAATCCCAGCAAATACTGGAGGTAGAGGCTCAGGAGAAAGGTAATGGCAAAGGTCGTTGCATAATTGATCAGTGCGGCTAGGTTCGAAAATGCAAACAATTTGTTGGATCTGAAGAGCGAAAGGTTGAAGACCGGGTATTTTACCCTCATTTGCATCAGGGTGAAACCTGCCAGTCCAATCAGTCCTGCGCCAGCAAGAATGATCCCGCTGATCTCCGGCAGTCTCGAGAACCCGAACATAAAGGCGGACATGCCGAGGATATAGACCATGGAACCCGGAAGGTCAAATCGTTCCCCCGCGGCATCGGCCCACTCCTCATGGATATGGCGCCAGGTGATCCAGACAACCGCCAGCTCAAAGGGAATTGTGATGAAGAAAATGCTCCGCCACCCCAGGTACTGGGTGAGGATTCCCCCCAGGAATGGAGCCAGGGAGAGGCCTATGTATACCGAGGTTACGGTGATTCCAATGGCCCGGCCCCTCTCCTGCGGAGGGTATACGGAGGTAATGATGGCTACCCCGGTTCCAAAAACCATGGCGCTGCCAATCCCCTGCATTGCCCGGAGGATAATAAGCATCTCACCCGAAAAAGCCAGGCCGCAAAGAAGGGAAGTGATGGCGATGATGATGTTTCCCATCAGGAACACCATCTTTCTTCCCCTGATATCAGCCAGTTTTCCCAGGGGTACAAGAAAGACCGCCGACGAGAGGAGGAAAGCCATGGCCACCCAGCTCATTCCTACGGCACCCATTGAAAACTCCTCACTGATGGCAGGGAGGGCAATGTTAATGGCTGCTCCCAGGAAGGGGTTGATAAAAGAGGTGACGACAATCAGCAGGAGGATCAGCCTTCGGGATGCAGGATTTTGCCCGCTCATGTTTCTACTTATATTTTGAAACACGTGAATCACTGATCACACCGCTCCAGTTGAGCCCGAAGGCAAAATCGTACCCATTGCCCTCCGAATCGGTGTAAATTTGCATATCCCGGGGAACATCCTCAAATTGCTCTTCCACAGTGCGCATATCAGACGGCATCTGGAACGGAAGAAGGGCGGAAGGCTCCCTGGCACCCGACAGTATATCCATGATGGCCTGGTCCTGTACTCCCATATGGACAAGGATGGCATCTGACCATGGTTCTATCTCGGAGAATACCATGGGATTGGACACATTCACCACCACGACGACGGGTTTTTGACCCATTTTCTGACGGGTAGCCGTCACCATCTTCATGTCATTGGAATTTTGTGCCACCACCGTTTTTCCCCGGAAAGACCGGTTGGTGAAATCTTCAAAGGGACTTCCCCCTGCAATACTTGTGGCCCTGGCATCTTCAGCCGTGTAGGTCCCGTACTGCAACGGGATGGGAACATACCCGTTTCCTCCCTTCTCAAGGTCACCCCTGTCATAACCGGTTCCCCCGGCCGGACTGTTGATCCCTACCAGGGCAAAATCGGCCTGCTCCGGTGTTTCTGCGATCTCAAAATATTTTGCCACCACCTCCGGGTTGAAGGCATCGATCCATCTCTCTTCGGTTTCCCTGCCGAACCAATCCCTGCCCGCAGGAATGTGTCTCTGGGGAATATAGACCTTCAGGGATTCTTTTGCCGGCAATACCTGTCCGCTGTTCTTTAGCATGACAACGGATCGCAGCTGTCCTTCATATCCGGCTTTCATAAATTCAGGGTTGCCTACGGTCTTTTCTGTTTCAGCTGGATCCAGGTAAGGATTCTCAAAAAGTCCCACCCGGAATATATTGCGCAGCAAACGAATGGCGGATTGCTCGAACCTCTCACGCATCTGGCTTTCGCCATGTTGTGCCACCCCCATTTCAAAGGCCTCCATGACCGGTCCCATTTCGTTGTTGCCTCCAAATTGATCGATGCCGGCTTCAATGGCCATATAATGGCGTTCCGGCACACTCATGGTCTCCACTCCCCAGCTTTTTCCCTGGAACTGATCCACTGTCTCCACATCGCCTGTAACCCCCCAATCGGTGCAAACCACCCCGTCATATCCATATTTTTCCCGCAACAGGTCTGTAATGATATACTTGCTGTATGCATTCCCCACATTTTCATTGTGCTTAGAATCCTGGTTGTAGGAGATGGTATAATATGGCATCACTGCTGACGCCATGCCTGTCCCCCCGTTTAATTTAAAGGCTCCGTTGATAAAGGGTTCAAGTTGATCCTTCAGGTTGTTGCCGGGGTAGACGGCATAGGCTCCGAAACCGAAATGGCCGTCACGTCCACCCTCCTCGGGTCCTCCTCCAGGCCAGTGCTTTACCATTGCGTTGACGCTGTGGTATCCCCACCCGCCTTCAATTTCAGAACTTCCATCGGAAGTCTGGAACCCGTCCACATATGCCTTTGCCATATCTGCAGCCAGCCTGGGATCTTCACCCATGGTCCCGTTAAAGCGGCCCCACCTTGGTTCGGTGGCAAGATCGATCTGGGGAGAGAGGGCTGTGGCTATGCCCAGGGCCCGGTATTCTTCCGATGCAATTTGGCCAAATTGTTTCATCAGATCAGGATCAAAGGAGGCAGTGATCCCCAGGGTACCGGGCCACATTGAAATATCCCCCCCGGCACCCGCGTTGAATTCGGCGTATGGATTACTTCCGTGCCTGGGATCGGAGCTGATATTCACGGGAATTCCGAGCCCGATCCCTTCTGCCAGTTTTTGAGCGTTGTTGTTCCAGCGGGCCGACGTTGCCGGACTTTCCACGGAGGTGATCAGCACGTGCCGAAGGTTATCATCAGTCAGAAATTTGACCTGGGCGTCCGAAAGGTCTGCTGCATCGGCCCCACTCTCCTCGAAGGATTTCCCATTGTAAGTGGCCCCGAATCGGCCCCTGCCACGGGCAGGGATGGCCTGATGGGCACTGTAAAGCATCAATCCCGCCATCTGTTCAACCGACATCTGGCTGACCAGGTCAGCCGCTCGCGCTTCCACGCCAAGGCGCCAGTCCTCGTAAGGGTCCAGGGTACCGTTCTTGTTCAGATCCTTGAAGGCAAAACCCCTGTCGGTAATAATCGCAACACCAGAGCCTGGATCATAACCAAGGGTCTCTCCGTCCCGGTTAATCAGAAGGGAGTAAGAATCTCCTTCCTCGGTGGTGAATTTTGGGGCGCACCCTGTGACAAGGAGCAGCGAGACCAGCAAAGCGGATAGAATGTGGGGCGTGTGTTTCATGGAAGCAGGTTTGTTAGGTGACTGAATTCGGTTCTGAAGGTATAGCTAAGGTTTAAAAATTACTAATGATTCGCAAATTTTTTAAAGAAAACAGACTTGACCGTTCGAACGGTCAAGCCTGTCAGCTCCACCCGATTCCATGGATGGAGATGTGCAAATTCCGAGAGACTTTAGGGGATCGGTGAGCCCCTACATCTTGTTGAGGATGATCCCCAGTCCCAGGTCGCCGGCACCGCTTGCGTGGAAGCGGGCGTCATAATAACTGATCCCGGGTCCGAAACTGATGTTCCAGTACCATCTTTTTCCAAGGGTCCGCTGGAATCCTACGGTGCCCCCTATGGAATAGCGAAGATCGGGAAATTCGATGTTGAAGGGAAGCCCCACATACCAGCCGGAGTAATAGTCGGTTCTCTTTCCATTTTCCTGCCTGGCATCCAGGTTAAAATAGAACTTCGGCTCCAGTGTAAAGCTCGGGGAAATCTGTGGGTTGTAGACATTTTCTCCATATGCATTGGTGCTCCAGAATGAGGTCCTCAGCCAGAATCCGGTGGTGAGGGTGAAATTTTCCGAAGGTGCAAATTCGATTATAATTTTTGGAGACACAAGGCTGATTCTTGCAATGACAGAGGGAGGGACGGGTATCCGGCTGAGCGTTTCCTGCGCCTGAAGCGGAAGAATGAACATTGCACTCAAGAGTGCTAGTGAGAATCGTTTCATTTCGGAAGGTTTTAAGAACTGTATTATAAAAGAAAAAGCAAATACCGTGCTAAAGTTTGCTACCGCAGATTTTGCAGTACCGGGCATCGTGATCGTGGGGGTGATGACCGCATTTTGAACAGGCGGGCTGATTTGCTCCCTGGTCCTCACGCACGGATTTCCCGATCTCCACTGAGATGATCCCCGTGGGTACTGCGATGATGGAATAGCCCGTGAGCATGGCAATGGAGGCCAGGATCTTGCCCGGCACCGTGACCGGGGCAATATCACCATAGCCCACCGTAGTGATGGTCACAATGGCCCAGTACACACTCTGGGGAATGGAGGTGAACCCGTTTTCCTCTCCTTCGATGAGATAGAGGAGCGATCCCAGGATCAGCACCAGTGCCAGTACAACCCCGAAAAATACAATGATCTTATGGATGCTCAATTGAAGTGCCCTGAGAAGCACAGCTGCTTCTTTCACATACCTTCCCAGTTTGAAGACCCTGAACATCCTCAAAAGCCTCAACGCACGGATGGTGAGCAGGAAGGTGGATGTCTCGAACAGCAGACCCAGGAAAGTGGGCAGAATGGCAAGCAGGTCGATGATGCCGTAAAAACTGGTCACATACTTCAGAGGCCTGGGGGATGAGTAGATGCGCAACAGGTACTCCACGGTAAATGCAATGGTAAAGATCCACTCCACATGCATGAAAAGTCCATGGTAGGATTCCCTCAGGGGCCTTACGCTTTCCAGGATGACCACTGTGACGCTCAGGATGATCATCCAGAG
Organism: Bacteroidota bacterium; assembly: GCA_024640885.1. Classification (GTDB taxonomy): domain Bacteria; phylum Bacteroidota; class Bacteroidia; order Bacteroidales. The sequence continues at coordinate 78,985 of JAHEEC010000002.1, forward strand.
CAGGATCACGTCAAAAGCTCTGCCGGCTTGCGTATTGGTGCCAAAGATGATGGCATATATTTTTTTCCTGGTCCGCATCTGCACCCTAAGTTAGGATATTTTGGCGTGTGGAAGCAGAAAAGATTGAACGGGATTGAATGAACCAAGGCCAGGATGGGCAGCAGGGATACCTCCCTTTCAATACCCTGAAGCCCCCCGGATCGATCCGGTCAATTCATTCAGGAAATCCAGTTGCTCATTATATCCTGCAAAGAATTTGTGAAAGGCCGTGGAGTGTGATGCAAAAAAAAGACCGTCTGGTTGAGACGGTCCTTTTGATTTTTTTCTGAAACCTGGAGCCCTATTCGGGGCTGATAGCTTCAACGGGACAAACATCGGCACAGGCTCCGCAGTCGGTACACAAATCAGGATCAATTACATAGATATCACCTTCACTAATTGCTTCAACCGGGCATTCGTCAATGCATGTGCCACATGCAGTACAATCATCAGAAATTACATAAGCCATATCATCATAAATTTTTAATTCTACGGGGCAAATTTAGTGGCAAATTTCTGTTTTACAATCCTGGAGCGGAAATATTTCTAAACAGCAGGGAATTTAAGCAATTCAACGGCCAGGCCGGAGAGGAGCGATATGCCGGTTTTAAGGGCTGTTTCATCCACCCTGAACCCGGGTGTGTGGAGGGGGAACACCTGCTCGGCTCCAGGCGCTTTGACGCCCAGTCGATACATCATTCCCGGGAGGGTTTGTGCAAACCATGCAAAATCCTCCGCAGTCATCCGGATCTCCATATCCTCTACCCGTCCTGCTCCCAGAAGATCGACGGCAATTTTCTTCGATGCCGCCGTGAGCCCTTCGTGGTTATGCAAGACAGGATATCCATGCCGGATCTCAACCTGGCAGGTGCCCCCCAGGCTGGTGGCAATGCCTTTGGCAACCCGGTCAATGATTCCGTGAGCCTCTTTTCTCCAGGGTTCATTCATGGCCCGGAAAGTACCCTCCAGGATTACCTGGTCGGGAATGACGTTGACCGCTCCGTCAGCAATTACCCTGCCAAATGAGAGCACGGTAGGTACCTGGCTGGGGGACTTCCGCTGGATCTCATGCTGCAGAGCGATGAGGATGTGGGAGGCCATCAGGACAGGATCGTTGATATTTCTTGGAAGGGCACCATGTCCTCCCTTCCCGTGGACAGTGATGTAGATTTCGTCGCTTGAAGCCATATAGATCCCCGGTTTGAATCCCACATGCCCGGCATCCATCTCCGGAAGCACATGCTGTGCGATGATCAGATCAGGTTCCTTTCCCTCAAAGATCCCATCCTCAAGCATCAGTTTTGCACCTCCCGGGATCTTCTCCTCCCCGGGCTGGAATACAAAGAGTACTTCACCTTCCAGATAATCCTTCATTTGATCCAGCACCCGGACAGCCCCCAGAAGAGAAGCCATGTGCACATCATGGCCACAGGCATGCATGATCCCGGGATGTTTTGACTGGAATTCCAGGCCGGTCTGTTCAGTGATTGGCAACGCATCCATATCAGATCGCAAAGCGATGCGTTTGCCGGGCTTATTCCCTTTGACCCAGGCCAGGATCCCGGTCTCCACGATGGGATATTTATACTCAATGCCCCAACCGTCCAGTATTTTTCTCAGGGTTGCAGAGGTCTTATATTCTTCGAAGGAGCGTTCCGGAAACTCATGGAAATGCCTTCGAATACCGGTGATCTCATCCAGCAGCTGAGTTGACAGCAGGGTTTCGATACGCTCTTTTACATTCATTTTGCTGATCATTATGCGATCCTTGGGTATTTAAAAATCCAGGCTAAGCGAGAGGTAGAACATCCTTGGCTGGATTTCCATATTCTCTATGCCCCAGGCCCAATCAAGCCGTATGAAGTAACCCAGCAACTGACTTCTGATCCCAACTCCGTAACCGGCCACGATGGGATCCCGGTTGGAATCAAGGGTGATGGTCATGGGCCCGTTTTCAATGATCTCTTTATCCCAGGCATTGTTATCATTGAAGGGGTGAAGCCCCGTCCATGCCGTTCCCACATCGGCGAAGCCCACCAGTTGGAAATTGTTCAGGAATCCTGAACTAAGGGGATGTCCTATGAGGTACCGGATTACCGGCCACCGGAGTTCTGTATTGATCACCGCAAAATTGCTCCCGTTCCTGATGTTCTGGGAAAATCCCCTCAAATTTGTGGCCAGCGCCTGGTAAGCATAATTCTGCGAGTAGTCGATGGCCACGGATTCATTGAAGGTGGGTACCCTTTGTTGAAAAAGATTGATCCAGTTGTCCACACTACCCATATAATAGATCAGGGGGCTTCTTCCGAAAGATGTACTGGCAGCGAACCGGTTGGCCCAGATCAGGGTGCGGTGGATCCTCGTGTAATGGCGGAAATCACCGCCGATTACGAAGAGGTCCGATTTGGCGGTATTCACCTGCCTGTATGCCTCCCCGAAGATCTTCCAGCGCATGCCGCTGTAAAGGTTGGTGCCCAGTACCCGTGTATTGTCAAAAATCAGTTCAGCCTTGAGCCCGCCCCACACCTTCACAATATTGGGTTCGTTCAGGGTGCCGATATCCGTGGAGAGGAAAACGGTATTGTCATGCCTGAACGAAGCAGTCCCTTTGACCGCCAGGGTCTGGTTCAGGGGGTATTTGAGTGAGCCCAGCAACTCGTGGGTATAGGTCTTGATGGTGGTATAATCATAAGTGTAGTTCTTGAAAACCTGCCTGTGAAACAGCAGTTGTTTATCAAGCTGTTGTTTCAGGTTCTCAAAGCTTAGCAGGTATTCGTTGCTGTCAAAATCAGTGGCAAACCTGACACCCCCCACCAGCCGATAGTCCTCGAAAAGGTCATTGGCCCCCACCTTGAATAGCAGGTTCAGTCCGGGATTGAAATAAAATGCACCTCCTGTAAAGGCCTGATAGGAAGCATTGAGAAAACTGAAATCGATCTGGTTCACCAGCTGGTTTGGATAAAAAGCTGTGGAATAGTCAATGTACATCAGGTTGTTATCCTGGGCCGAATCGAGGACCAGATTCAGGTTCCGGCTGCGCAACTGGTTGTTATAATAATTCAGCTTCTCCCTTTCAAAAATGTAGTTGTTGATATCGATCCTGAATGCCTGCAAGGCAATGGTATCCCCTTCGTGAACAAGCTGGTTATTTGCAATCTCTTTCATGGAGACCACCTTCTTCTCCACATGGTGGATGGAGTCTTCACGGATGAGCCGGTTCACATGCCGGTTCCGGTACTCGGTGGCTTCCAGCTGATCCCCGTATTTAGGTTCCGGATCCATGGGGTACTTATACATGTAATACCTGTCATCGTTATAAATGATTTCAGCGATCTCACTTGTTTCCGTATTGATGTCCTGTGAAAGGATGTTCCTTTTGTAGTTTGACAGCGGGTAGCTGTTGGCAAAGTATCGATAATGAACGGTTGTGTCCACCAGGCTGATCAGGCTGTCATACTGGGCATAGTAACGGTTCACGATCCCATTCTTGTCGCTCAGGTAATAGAATTCATTCTTTCCCGGTGAAAGGGGTTGATAATGGTTGATGTAGTTCCCTTCAGAGATCCTCTGGAGCAGGGGATCCTTGCCGGCATAGTCATAGACGAACACAGCAAATGCGGTGGTGGTGTTGTTCTCCGGGTCCCCCTCCTGGAAGAGGGTATCCAGCCGCCTGTTGGATATAAATGAGATGCTGCTCATGTGATTGATGAAGCGGGGACTGAAATCATCTGCCAGGTCGTTTGTAATCTGTTCGTTGGTGGATGATGCGATGTCAAATACCCAGATATCGGTTTGCCCGCCTGATACTCCTGAGAACACCAGTTTCCTGGCATCGGGAGAGAAGCTCATATCGAGGATCTTTTCAAAATAGAGCAGGTTCCTTGTGGTGATCACACTGGTCTCCAGGTTATAGAAATGAATCTTTAAAAAGCCTTTCTCCTCGGTTACAAATCCAAGGATCTGCGAAGTGGGATGCCACGCAATGACAGGAAAGGAAAAATCGTTGATCTGATCCAGCTTCTGCCCCCGTTTGTAAACCCTGCGCTGCTTACCCATTGCCTCATCGTTGATCCAGATCTTATACTGTCCTTTCTGGTTTGTTACATAGGCTACATATTTCCCATCGGGACTGATCCTGATGTTCTGGTACACCCTTCTCTTGTTGGGGCGTTTGAGTATCTTGCCCTGTTCAGGAAGTTCTGCGTTCTCCTCGACGGAGGTATAGAGCCCCAGGTAGTATGCGGTCCAGTCAATGGAGAGCTGCTGAAGTTTGCTTCCAAGCACATAAAGAAAGCCGCTCTCAGCGTTTTTATTGATCTTGGTGATGTAGAGGATCTGCGGAATAATAGAGGCCCCGTAGAGATCTGCCACATATTTCCAGAAAGAATGTCCCGCATACCGGGCGTCATCATCCTGAAGGTTTACAAATTTTTTGTACTTGCCGGAGACGATCCCGTCCTTGACCCGGTTTTCAAGTTCATAGTCCCATGGATTGGAGACAAAGGAGATGAGCCCCTCCAGGTACCATTCGGGCAGGTTGATCATGGTGGAACTGGTGAGGTTATCCCTCAGGCCGTTTCCAAACATCATCTCCGTAAGCAAAACCTCGGCAATGGCAGCCCTGATCTGACGTTCGAAGTTCACATGGTCCCCATCGAAATAGAGAAAGACCTTGTTCTGGATAATCTTGGTGGTCCCTCCGATGTTGTACTCCTCGTTTTCTGATACCAGCCCGATGTTGCTCTGCCTGAAATCTGACAGTTTATTATAAGTCAAAAAGATAAGCCTCCGTTCTATTTCATAGTCGAAGAACCGTTCGATGAGATCCAGTTCCTTTTCAATAAAATCGGCCACGTAGAGGGAGAGGTCCGTGCCGTCCTCGTAGGAATATACATCAAATCGATCGAACCTGTAGTATTTCCAGTACCTGTTGTTGTACTGCACCCGGTTCTTCCCGAAGTTCATCTGCATCCCGTTATAGAACTGGGCGGACAGACCTGCAGAACAAAGCAACAGGATCAGGAGGGTTCCTATGCGCGGTAAGCTTCTCATCCCCATTTATGGCGATCTAAAAGTAAACATAATTAGTCATAATCAGGTTCAAAAAGCTGGTCTGAAATTTGTACGGAAAAGGATACCTCAAAAATTATGCAACTAATTGTGGTTATTTTGTGTTAATTTTGTACAGTGATAGCGATTGAATAATTATGGTCCATCAATAAATGTAGGAATATGAAACGAATATTACTGACATTCTGTATGTTCGGTGCAGTTGTGTCCCTGATGTCACAAACCCTGGAGCCTAAGATATCCTTCAATGAGGAATTATTTGACTTCGGGATTTTTAAAGAAACCGATGGAAAAGTGACCCATCGGTTTGAATTTGTTAACACCGGGGGTTCGGACCTCCTGGTACAAAATGTGACCGCCTCCTGCGGATGCACGGCACCCAGCTGGACGCGTGAACCTATTCCCCCGGGAGGCAAGGGTTATGTGGCAGCTACCTACGATCCGGCCGGGCGGCCAGGGGCCTTCAGGAAATATGTCACGGTCATTTCAAACTCCAACCCGGGTAGTGCGCGCCTTACCATTGCAGGCGAGGTAGCCCCCAAACCAAAGACAGTGGAGGATGATTACCGGTATGAAATGGGTCCCATGCGGCTGAAATCAAATCACCTGGCCTTTGGGAACGTCATGAATACACAGAAAACGGAAAAGCAGCTTGAAGTCATCAACAACTCCAATGGTCCTGTGAAAATCGAGTTTGAGAGGGTGCCCGAGCACATCACCATCAAGGCTGTTCCCTCTACCCTGAGTCCCAATGAAACAGGAACGATTACAGCCACTTACAATGCGCCCATGAGAAATGACTGGGGATTTGTGATCGACCGGATGGGGCTTAAGATCAACGGGGTTTCAGACCGGACCTACAGCCTTGTGATCAGTGCAAATATCGAGGAGGATTTCGCATCCTTAACCGCTGAAGAACTTGCCAAAGCACCTGCAGTGAAGGTGGATGATACCGAGTTCAAATTCGGCACCATCAAGGAGGGGGTGAAGGTGGAACACACCTATTTGCTGACCAATTCGGGAAAGTCAGACCTGTACATCCGGAAGGTGAAAGCATCCTGCGGCTGCACGGCGGTCCAGCCCGATAAGGATGTCATCGCTCCCGGGGAATCGATCCACATTAAGACCGTTTTCAATTCAGCCGGAAAACTTGGGAACCAGAATAAAACGGTGACCGTGATCACCAATGATCCAAGGAACAGCAAAATGATCCTGTGGGTCAAGGGGGAGGTCGTCAAGTCATAAAGTTGTAAAGTCGGAATGTCATAAAGTGGGCAGACAGGCATAATAAATAAGAGCCGGCGCAAATGCGACCGGCTCTTTAATTTTATGGACTTTCGAGCTTAAAGCAAAGCTTCGATGGCCTGGCGTGGATCATCCCCTTCGCGAATGATTGCCCTGATGATACCTTCCCTGTCCAGCAAAACAGCATGGGGAATGGCAGAAACACCGTAGAGCTCGGCACCCTCGCTGTCCCAGTATTTCAGGTCCGAGATCTGGGGCCAGACCAGGTTGTCAGCAGCGATGGCTTTCACCCAGCTTGCCGAGTCGCGGTCAAGAGAAACCCCAAGGATGTCAAAACCCCGGTCATGGTATTCATGGTAGATCTCCACCAGTCCGGGATTGGCGATGCGGCAGGGCCTGCACCAGCTGGCCCAGAAATCAATAAGAAGCACGTTTCCTTCGTGCACATCAGATACTTTGAGGGATCCCCCTTCAGGGGTCATGAGCTCGAAATCGGTAAATGGCTGGCCAATGTCCACAGCCTTCATCCGTTCCAGCTTGTCGCTCATGCTCTTGTATTCCTCCATCTGGCGGAGGGAGGGATCCAGTCCGGCAAGGGCCGCATCCAGTTCATCCACATCCAGCAGATAGAAGGTGCCCCTGAGGGCCAGTACGGATGCGAAGGATGAGGGATGGTTTGCAATGTATTCCGTGCCGAAATCATCCTGCTGATCGCTCAGTTTATAATACTCAGTGCGAATGCTGTCAGCCAGAACCGCATCTCCTGCTGCCTGTGCGGCTCGCAGTGCGGTGATCATTTCTGACATCCTGTCTGTCAGGGGCTTAAGTTCGCCATCATAGGCATTCAGGTCATTCTGTGCTTTGCTGTCCGATTCAATGACCGGAGACTCCATGGTCCCGGATATCTCATAATGGGCATTTTCGACAAGCAACTTGACAGAGCCGGGCCGCTTCTCGAGGGTCAGGTACATGGTGGTGACCATATCCACACTTTTGGTCATGACATTGGTGGCGCCAGAGTCCACAAGGATGGAGTCGAACACCACATATTTATTCCCGTCAAGTTTCATCAACTTTGCCCAACGCCCCTGCGCATCAGACAGGTCGATTTGAATGTGATATTGATCGGCCGGCTGGTTGCAGGAGTGAATGGCGGCAACGGTCAGGAAAATGAAAATCAAACGACGCATAAAATTAAATTTTGTGATTAAGGCGCAATTATACAACTATTTAAAATCTTAGCGTGGCTTCCTTTGAGATTTCTTTTCAGATTTATACTTGTTCAAAATAGAGGTCGCAGCCATGAAGGAGGTCATTTTGCCATCGGTGATCGCTTTTTCATGCAATTCAAGTTCCCTTTTCATCACCGGGTCATTGAACACCTGGTTATAGATGCCTTCCCTGAGGGTCTCAAACATCCAGTACCTGGATTGCTCCCTGCGCCGGTTTTCAAAGTGCCCTGACCGGCTAACCAGCATTCTGAACTCGTCAACCATCTCCCAGATCTCAGCTATTCCGGTCCTTTTCAGGGAAGAGCAGGTTTTTACAACGGGGACCCACCCGGAGGGCGCCCCGGGAAAGAGATGAAGCGCGTTTGTAAACTCCGCCTGTGCCCTCAGGGATTTCTGGATGTTGTCCCCGTCCGCCTTGTTGATTACGAGGGCATCGGCCATTTCCATAATGCCCCTTTTGATCCCCTGTAATTCATCGCCCGCTCCGGCGATCATGACCAGCAGGAAGAAATCGACCATGCTGTGAACCGCCGTTTCAGATTGTCCCACGCCCACGGTCTCCACGAAAATGGTGTCAAAGCCGGCGGCTTCGCAAAGAATGATGGATTCACGGGTTTTTCTGGCCACTCCGCCCAGCGTGCCCCCGGAGGGAGAGGGTCGGATGTATGCCTCCGGATGCAGGGACAGTTCCTCCATGCGGGTTTTATCTCCCAGGATACTGCCTTTTGACATTTCGCTGCTCGGATCGATGGCCAGTACCGCCAGCCTGCTTCCCCGGTCAATGATGTGCTTGCCCAGTGACTCGATAAAAGTGCTTTTCCCTGCTCCCGGTAGACCGGTGATCCCCATCCGGAAAGCGTTCCCTGAAAAGGGAAGGGATGCTTCGATCAGTTCCTGTGCCTGTTCCTGGTGCTGCTGGAGGGAACTCTCCACAAGGGTGATGGCCTGACTCAGCAGGCTGATATCCCTGTTCCTGATGCCATCCAGCAACTCTGCGGTGGAGTAGGATCTCTTCCTGGCCTTCCTGAGCCGGTTGAGGGCTTCCCGGTTGATGGAGCCAGGCTGTGTAACACCCCCTGCGACCGATGAGGCTGGTTTTTTCTTACCGGATCGGGGCATACCCTGACTAAAAATATTGATTCAGGATGGATTCAACCTGCTCCTGGGACTGGATGCTGGTGGTGGCTTTGACCACTTTTCCGCTTTTGAAATATACGGTATAGGGCAGTCCCATAAACTTGCTGCATTCGGGAAGGTTGCGGATTACATGTGCATCCGGGTGGTCAAAGGGCATGTCATAAAAAGCCACCTCCTTATGCTTCTCCTTCAGGATCTCCATGGCAGCATATACAGGGAGGCACATGGGGCCCATCCGCCCACAGCAGATCATTGCTTTTTCATGCTCCTGGATGACCCTTCTGAACTCCTCTTCCGAGTGGATATGGTCGAGTCTTGTTTTTAATTCCATGATCTTTAGATGCTTTATGAGGTTGATAGATGGAAATCCATTCCCTGGGTATATACCCTGTCATGGGACGGTATACTTGTTCTTAAAGTACTCATAAATTGCGATTTGCGCCCTGATATCCGGGCCCTTGGTGATGATTCGCTGATTGATCAGGTGTTCATCGATCTCACAGGCCTTGACATTGTCCGAGAGTTGAATGTTCAACACATCCAGAAGTTCTTTTTTGAGTTCAGGATCGTAGATAGGGAAGATGCATTCCACCCTTCTCCGCAAATTGCGCTTCATCCAATCGGCTGAACCAAGAAAGACCTGCCGGTCCCCATTGTTCATAAAAACAAAGGCCCTTGAATGTTCCAGGAAGCGGTCCACGATGCGTATCACCCTTATATTCCTTGAATACGGCATCCCGGTTTTCAGGATACAAACCCCCCTGATGATCAGGTCAACCTTCACTCCGGCTTCACTGGCCTTGTAGAGGCCATCCACCATTTCCTGATCCTGCAATCCATTCATCTTCAATAGCATATACCCGATCTTTCCACCCTTCACATTCTTAATCTCCTGCTCGATCAGCTGAAGGAAGACCGGGATCATGTTGAATCCCGGCACCAGGATGTGCTTGAACTTTGGCCTTAACTTCTGGTCCTCCAGGTGTTTGTATAACTCCTTCACATCCCTGACAACCTCTGGGTTGGAGGTGAACAGGCCATGGTCGCAATAGAGGCGTGCCGTTTTTTCATTGAAGTTACCGGTACCCAGGTAGGCCTGGTCCCCATGTTTGGATCCTTTTTTTCGGAGCACCAGTGCAATTTTCGCATGCACCTTCAATTTGGGAATGCTGTATATGATCCGGATGCCTGCCTTGGTCATCTCGTTGGCCCATTTCAGGTTGGCCTCTTCGTCAAACCTGGCTTTGAGCTCCACGAACACTGTGACTTTCTTTCCATTCTCGGCAGCAGCGATGAGCGAGTTCACCACCACGGAATGGTCCGAGACCCTGTACTGTGTAGTTTTGATCTCCTTCACAAAGGGATCCGTGGATGCTTCCCTTAAGAACCTCAGGTAATGTTCAAAGGGCTGGTAGGGAACGCTCAGTAAATAATCTTTCTTTCCGATCAGAGTGGCGATGGGTTTTTTAAGATTTGCCAGCGCCGGGATGGGAGTCGGAGGGAGACTCTCGATCTCCAGTTTCGGGTAGATCGGGTTTGGAAAACTGAAAAAATCCCTGAAATTATGCCTGCTCCCACCCATTACCAGGAGATCCTTGGAGATGTGAAATGAGGTTCTCAGGTAATCCAGTATCTTATCAGGCATGGCACGGTCATACTGGAACCGGTTGGGGTTTCCCAGGGAGCGGGCCGACCTGATCCTGTCAATGGCATCGATCAGGTCCTCTCCCTCATAATCATCATATTCCATATCCGCATCCCTGGTGAGTTTCAGGGAGTACCAGTTCCTGATCCTGTAACCCGGAAAAATGGCATCGATGTGCCGCATGATCACATCCTCCAGGAACATGATATAATGCATGCCATCCTCCCCGGGGAGTTCAAGAAACCTAGAGATGTTGTGATCGGTGGGGATCTTCACGATACCATATCTTTCACGGTGCTGCTTTCCGTGATTCTCCAGGTTCACCATTTCCATGGCAATATAGGGATGACCGGTCTTCAGGAAGGGACGTACTTTCTTTTTAACCAGCAGGACCGGCTGTATGGAAGTGAGGATATCGGAATAGAAGATCGCATTGATGAAATCCATCTGCTCCTGTGAGAGCTGATCCTTGTCGTTGACCACGATGATGTTGCTCTTTCTCAACTCCGGCAGGATCTCATCTTCAAAGATGAGGTGAAAGATGGACTGCTGGTTGGTTACTATTTCATTGATCTGCCGAATGGTTCCCACAGGATCCACCGCCCGGAAGTGCTGGCGGGGAAATTCATTTTCATGACGGATCATTTGCTTATAGTAGCTCACCCTGACCTGGTAGAATTCTTCAGTGTTATTTGAATAGATCGCCAGGAATTTAATCCTCTCATAAAGGGGGAGGGTTTTATCCATGGCCTCCTGCAGGACCCTGAAGTTAAAAGACAGCCAGCTAATATCTCTGTTGAAATACTCGTATTTTCCCATTTGCTTAGATCGTACTACAAATGTAACGATAGTTTCATAAATGCATAGCGGCAATCTGCACCTGCCCTACAATAGGTTCTCAGTCTGGTTGGATTGTCATCGATTTTATTAAATTTAGGGAAAAATCCGTTTCACATGGAATTACTTTCTGATCCTGCAGTCATCTGGTTCCTGGTCGGACTGGGGCTGATGCTCCTGGAGCTGGCCCTTCCCGGACTGGTGATCCTCTTTTTCGGCGTGGGTGCCTGGGTAACCGCGCTGGTCTGTGCAATTACAGATATCAATCTCAATTTTCAGATCCTGATCTTCCTGTTGGCCTCGCTGCTCGGGCTTGTATTGCTTCGGAAATACCTCAAGAAGCGATTTTTCAGCAGGACCGATAAGGAGATAGAGGACCAGCTGGAAGAATTCATTGGCAAGAAAGCCAGGGCCGTTGAACCCTTCGAAGAGGGATCAGGCACTGTGGAATTTAAAGGCACCCGGTGGTCAGCATCCTGTGAGGAGCCGGTGAAAAAAGGACAATGGTTAACTATTATAAGTAAAGAGGGACTTACCCTAAATGTAAAACCAACATAAATCTCATGGAGATGAATGCTTTGACACTTGTTTACGCAGGGCTGATCCTGCTGGCGTTGATCCTGTTGCTCTCATCCATTAAAGTTGTTCCCCAGCGAAGGGCCTTTATTGTGGAAAGGCTTGGAAAATACCGGGCCACCCTGATGGCAGGGTTCAATCTCATTGTTCCCTTTATAGACAGGGTGCGCTATAAGCATACACTGAAAGAGCAGGCCATCGACGTGGCTTCCCAGATCTGCATTACCCGGGACAACATCTCGGTGGAAGTGGACGGGATCCTCTATCTCCAGGTGATCGATGCCATGAAGGCATCCTATGGCATTGACCATTACCAGTTTGCCTCCATCCAGATTGCACAGACCACCATGCGAAGCATCATTGGTAAACTGGAGCTGGACCGGACCTTCGAAGAGAGGGAAACCATCAATAACAGCATTGTGGCTGCGGTGGATAAGGCCAGTGATCCCTGGGGGGTGAAGGTAACCCGGTATGAGGTAAAGAATATCATTCCTCCCCAGAGCATCAAGGATGCCATGGAAAAACAGATGCGTGCCGAGCGCGAAAAAAGGGCGGTGATCGCCGAATCGGAAGGGCAGAAGCAGGCAAAGATCAATGTGGCCGAAGGATCCAAGCAGGAATTGATCAAAAATTCCGAGGGAGAGATGCAGAAAAGGATCAACGAGGCCACCGGTAAGGCATCTGAGATCGAACAGGTGGCCATGGCCACTGCCAACGGGATCAGGGCCATTGCGCTGGCAATCAATGAGAAGGGAGGGAAGGATGCGGTGAACCTGAGAATTGCAGAGCAGTACCTGCTGGAATTCGGGAAGCTGGCCAAAGAGTCCAACACCATGATCATGCCCTCGAACCTGGCCGACATCTCCAGCATCATCGCCACGGCAACCAAGGTGTTTGATGCAAGCCGGAAGTAGATACCTGCCGGCGTTACGGTCATGCCGGAGGTTGTCCATGGATGCATCCTGTTCATACTTTTATAACCCGATCGCACCATATTTCTAAATATGGTTATACTTTTGTCTCCGGAAATATGTAACCGAGAACATCGCATTGGGACAAAAGAATTACCATTATTACAGGATTCCAACAATCATTTTTGTGGGATTTTTAACCGTACTGGGGATCGTTCTCTTTTCCAAGGGAGCCATAACCATTGAGTCGGATCAGGTATCAAATGCCAGGCCCGTTTTGGTTGAAGTTCCTGTTACCCCGATTAACAATCCCCTCCCGGAACTGCCAGCCTTCAGGGATTTTGTGACCTTCATGGAGCATGAACTGGACAGCAGCCATACGGTAGGTGCAGCCTATACCATCGTTAAAGGGGGGCAAATTGTCTACACCGGCACATTTGGCGAAAGAAGGAGGGGCGAAAACCAGCCGGTCAACGAGCATACTTTGTTCAGGTTGGCTTCCGTTTCCAAAGGCTTCTCCGGGGCCCTTGCCTGCCTTCTGGAAGAGGACGGGGCCTTTTCCCTCAATGACAGGGTCTCCGATTATTACCCGGGTTTCAGGTTGAAGGATTCAATCAGCACCAGGGACCTCACGATCATGCACATTCTGAGCCACACCTCCGGACTGGTGCCCTATGCCTTCGATAACCTGGTGGAGGCTAATGAGGAGTTGCCTTCCATTATTGAGCGTCTTGATGAAGTGGATATCTCTGCACCCCCGGGAGCGCTTTACGGATACCAGAATGTGATGTTCAGCATGCTGGACCCCATCTCAAGGAGGGCCACCGGGGTGCCTTTTCAGGTATTAATGCAGGAGAAGATCTTCAGGCCGCTTGGAATGACCGATGCTTCAGTGGGCCCGGTGGATCTCGCAGGACAATCCAACATCGCTTATCCGCATGTCAGGACCAGCAAGGGCTATGTGGCGCTGAATCCCCATGAGGGATATTACAATGTGATGCCTGCCGCCGGGGTCAATGCCAGCATTTCTGACATGGGGCAGTGGCTCCTGGCTCTGCTGGGATATAAACCTGAATATCTGGATGCAACGGTACGAACAAAATTGGCCACCCCGGTCATTTACACCCCCCTGAAATCGAGGTATACCAGGAACTGGAAACCATTTCGTGAACGATACTACAGCCTCGGGTGGAGGATCTACAAATACCAGGGAAGGGATGTGATTTATCATGGCGGATACATTCAGGGTTACAGGGCCGAGATCGCCTTCTGTCCCCAGGAGGACGTAGGGATTGCCTTCCTTCAGAATTCTCCGAACGGATTGGCCTCTCAATGTGTACCCACCTTCCTGGACCTCCTTTTTGAAGCGTTGGATTTGGAGAGCCAGCGTTCCGCAGAGAAAAGCCCACAATAAGATTATTGGTAAATCAATTAAACCGGAATTCGTTTTGGTTGTTATAATCACGTAAATTCGTGAAGAAATCATAAAACCAGTCAGCATGAACTTTGATCTGTTAATTATTGGCAGCGGTCCGGGAGGTTACGTGGCCGCCATCCGTGCATCACAACTTGGAATGAAAACTGCAGTGGTCGAGAGGGAATCCCTTGGCGGGATCTGCCTGAACTGGGGGTGTATCCCTACAAAATCCTTGCTGAAAAGCGCTCAGGTATATGAATATTTCTTGCATGCAGCAGATTACGGGATCGCACTGGATGGATCGGTCAAACCCGATTTTCCAAAGATGGTGAGCCGAAGCCGTTCTGTGGCAGATGGCATGAGCAAGGGGGTCCAGTTCCTCCTCAAAAAAAACAAGATCGAGGTGATCAAAGGTACCGGTAAGTTGAAATCTCCGGGTGTGGTGGCTGTCACAGGTGAGGACGGAAAGGTGATCGATGTGAAGGCGCAGCATATTATGCTTGCCACCGGGGCGCGCTCCAGGGAATTGCCAAACCTGAAACAGGACGGGAAAAAGGTGATTGGATACAGGGAGGCCATGACACTTCCTACGCAACCAAAATCCATGGTCGTGGTGGGTTCCGGTGCCATAGGCAGTGAGTTTGCCTATTTCTATCAGTCCCTGGGAACCGAGGTGACCCTGGTGGAGTTCCTGCCCAATGTGGTGCCCCTGGAGGACGAGGAGGTTTCAAAACAGCTGGAACGCTCCTTCAAGAAGGCCAAGATGAAGGTGATGACCTCTTCATCGGTGGAGGCCGTGGATATTTCGGGTGATCTGTGCAAGGTAAAGATCAAAACTCCAAAGGGCGAGGAGCATGTGGAGGCAGAGGTGGTGCTTTCTGCGGTGGGGATCGCCCCCAATATCGAAAATATCGGTCTGGAAGAACTTGGGGTTGTAGTGGAAAATGGAAAGGTCAAAGTGGATGCGTATTACAGGACCAACGTGAATGGGATCTATGCAATAGGTGATATTGTTGGAGGTCCTGCCCTGGCCCATGTGGCCTCGGCCGAAGGGATCACCTGTGTGGAGAAGATCGCAGGGCATCATCCGCAGCCGCTGGATTACGGCAATATTCCCGGTTGTACCTATACCACTCCTGAAGTGGCTTCGGTGGGTATGACCGAGAAAGCAGCCAGGGAGGCCGGTTATGAACTTAAAGTGGGCAAGTTCCCCTTCACCGCTTCGGGTAAGGCCGCTGCAGCAGGTGCCAGTGACGGATTTGTAAAGCTGGTGTTTGATGCCAAATACGGTGAATTACTTGGAGCCCATCTGATCGGTGCCAATGTGACTGAAATGATCGCTGAACTGGTCATGGCCAGGAAACTGGAGACCACCGGCGAAGAGATCATTAAGGCAGTTCATCCCCATCCCACCATGTCTGAAGCAATCATGGAAGCTGCCGCTGCCGCCTACGGGGAGGTAATCCATATTTAGCATATCTGCCTCCTGCATTGTGCCGCAAGGAGTGCGCCACTCCCCTTGTTTTACTGTTTCAGCATGGGGAAGAGGCGGAGGATCTCCTGCTCATCGGGCTGCTTCCCATATTCGCAGATTTCAAAAGCTTCCGCATGCTGGACCTTTTCGGCTGCTTCTCCGTACCACTTTCTGAGACACTCCCTGACCGCGCCTTCGGGGGTATTGGCCCTCCTGGCGGCCATTGATTCCAGGCGTGATTTTTCATCCGCGGGCACTTCATCCAATTTTCCCGCGGTCCAGGGGAGCCAGTCGAAGAATTGTGATTCATGGGCAGCCATTGCATAGATCTTCTGCCCAAACACCTTATCGATATCCACGGCAATATCCGGTTCAAAGGGATTTGGCTTTTGAAACCGGTCCTCTGCATATAAAAAGAGGGGATTCTTCTCCAGGGGGGGGACATCCGGTGCGATGTTGGGGACGATCACCAGGTAGGCGGCATCCTGCATCAGGATGGCGGTATACCTGTGATCCGGGTGATAATCATTGGGCCTTGGACCGATGACAATGTCGGCGTTCCAGGCCCTGATCTCACGAATGACTTTCAGGCGGTTTTCAAGGGTGGGCATCAATTCCCCATCGTGGTTATCCAGTACCGCGTAGGTGACCCCGAACCTCTTTCCGGCTTCCTGTGCTTCTGCGATCCTGATTTTTGCCAACTCACCGCCTCCCATGGCATAGTGTCCCGCATCACCGTTGGTCATGGAGACGAATTTCACATGATGTCCCATTTGCGCGAACAGGATGGCGGTTCCCCCGGCATCACCGTCACAGTCATCGGGATGGGCACCAAGCACCAGCACATTGATAGGCTCCTCCTGAGCGAAAAGCAATCCTGCAAATAACATCAGGGACAACGTAAATATCAGTTTTCTCATTTTCATATCAGTTTTAGGGGATTAGTCGCATGGCTTCCGGGTCCCAGTTTACCGGTTTTCCCTGGTAGTAGCTTTCATTGGCAAGCAGGGCGGCTCCCGCTGCCCGCAAGCCGAAGGTCGCGTCTTCCGTGATCTTTTTTACGCCCCTTACCCCCTGGAAAAAATTATAGAAGTGGTCATAATGTCCCCCTTTATAATCCCGTGGAGCTTCCCAAACGGTCTCGCCGATATTCAGGTCAGTGGATCTCGTTCCCGGAAATTCTTCATCATAGGCTGCCCTGATCTTTTTCTGGTTTTCTTCCGTGTGTGAAATCAGGGAATACCCTCCCGGCTTCATATCCAGTTTGGAACGTACAAGCCTTACCCTGTCGGAGTCAACCTCCATATCTCCTTCGGTGCCCACCAGCCGGAAACCACCTCCACCGCCGTTCCCGGCTATGAAATTGACCCTGAATGCAGCGTTGAACGCAGCGTGGGTCTTAGTCTCCGGATAGTCATACAGGGTAATGGTCACATCCGGGACATCCCTGCCATCTTTCCAGTATCTCAATCCCCCGGTGGCCTGGGCCCGGTTGGGTCCGTTTGAACTCAGAATGAAGTTCAGCGTCGAAAATGCATGGACAAAGAGGTCCCCTGCAACACCAGTTCCGTAATCCCTGTAGTTCCTCCATCGGAAGAAGCGCACAAGGTCAAAGGGAACCTTTGGTGCACCGCCCAGAAAAGTATCAAAATCCACCGTATCGGGATTGGCATCGGGAGGGATGGGATATTGCCAGGCCCCTTCAGAGGAGTAACGGTCGTTGTACATATCCAGCATCACGATCTGCCCGATGGCCCCTTCTTCATAGAGTTGTTTGGCCTTTTCATTTCCCAGGGATGACATGCCCTGGCTTCCCACCTGGAGCACCCTGCCGCTCTCCTGCTGTGCCTTGATGAGTTCATGGCCCTCTTCAAAGTTCTGGACCATCGGTTTTTCGCAATAGACCGCCTTCCCTGATTTCAGGGCCTCTATGCTGATCCTTTTATGCCAGTGGTCAGGAGTAGCGATGATCACCGCGTCCACATCCTTTCGCTCAAGGATCTCCCGGTAATCCCTTGTCAGGAAAAGCTCCTCTCCCCATAACTCTGTGGCCCTTTCGAGCCTCCCCTTATAGAGGTCACATACAGCCACCAGTTTTACCCCGGGAACCTCCAGGGCGGCGGTTGTATCATAGATCCCCTGGATTCCGGAACCGATCAGGGCCAGGTTTACCTGGTCATTGGCAGAAAAGTTGACCGGGTCATAGTTCCTGGGATTGATCCTGAACCTCTCACTGCCAGTCCCGGCCAATAGAAGAGGGGAGGAGGAAACCAGGGCTGTGCCCATGATGGATTTCTTCAGGAAAGATCTTCTTGAATTCTGATGTTCATACTTTTTCATGGATCAAGGTTTTATAGGTATGGTGAAGGTGAGCGAAATTTACTTTTTTTTCTCGGGTATCCAAAAAGGGATGCGTCCCGGCCGGTTTTCTCAGATTCGCCAGGGAGCCTCCTCCTTTTAACCTTTAAATATCTCCATGATCTGCTCCATCTCCTCAGGAATGGATATCTGCTGGGGGCATTTTTCCAGGCAGACGCCACAACCGGTGCAGCTTGAGGCTCTTTGCGTTTCGGCAAGCAGCCTGAAATACCTCACTTTTGCACCCCTGTCGTTGAGCATAAAGTGATCATTGATAAGCATGAAGTTGCGGGGAATATCAACCCCTTCGGGACAGGGCATGCAATAGCCGCAGGAGGTGCAATTTACTTTTTGCAAATTGTTGATGATGCGGATGACCTGCTGGATGGCCCGGTCCTCTTCTCCGGTCCATGAAAGATCGGCAACCCGGTTTGCCAGTTCAAGGTTCTCCAGCACATGATCCATATGGGTCATGCCGCTTAACACCACGGATATTTCAGGATGCTTCCACAGCCACCTGAGGGCCCAATCCACCTCACTTCTTCCCGGGTCCGTAAGGTGGAGAACCTCCCGGGCTTCCCCCGGAAGACCCTGGACCAGTGCTCCTCCCCGCAATGGTTCCATGGCCACCACTGCGATATCCTTCCCTGATGCATATTCAAGGCCCTCCTTTCCCGCCTGGAAGTGCTCGTCAAAATAGTTGTACATGATCTGGCAAAAAACCCAGTCATATGCATCGATAATCTCCCTGAATAGATCAATTTCGTCATGAAATGAGAATCCGGCGTATCGGATCTTCCCCGATTGAAGCGCATGATCGAGGAACTCGAAGACCCCGAGGCGGGTCATCTTGTCCCAGGTGCCCCGGTTCAGCGAATGGAGCAGGTAAAAGTCGATGGTGCCCGTATCCAGCCTTGCCAGCTGCTCCTCCAGGAGCCGGTCCATGTCCGCCCTGGATTCCACCAGCCAGCAGGGAAGCTTGGTAGCCAGGTGGACCCTTTCCCTGTACCCGTTTTTCAGGGCTTTTGCCAGGAAAGGCTCACTTGAACCTGCTTTGGAGAAGTCCTCGGCGTGGTAGGGATATGCAGTGTCAATATAATTCACGCCACTGTCAATGGCATGGCGGATCATTCGGGTGGC
>JAHEEC010000221.1 GCA_024640885.1 Bacteroidota bacterium
AGAATGACCGGGATTTCTGGTGGCACGATTTGATGGGCATGCCCATCGCTTCTCCTAAGTGTGCAACCGAACAAACCGATGCGGAACACCCCCTGTTTATCCTTTACACCAGTGGCACCACTGGCAAGCCAAAAGGGCTGGTACATACCCATGGAGGATATTCAGTTTATGCTTCAAGTACATTTAAATATGTATTTGATATAAAGCCTGTTGATCGCTGGTGGTGTGCTGCCGATCCAGGTTGGATTACCGGTCATTCCTACATCGTATACGGCCCGCTTATCAATGGTGCCACCACCCTTCTGTACGAAGGAGCCCCCAACCACCCCTATCCCAACCGCTGGTGGCAGATGATTGAGAAATACGGAATTAATCTCTTTTATACCAGCCCGACCGCCATCCGTGGCCTGATGCGTTATGGCGCCTCCTGGGCAGACAAACATGACCTCAGTTCTCTGAGGCTGCTGGGATCGGTTGGTGAGCCTATCAATCCGGAAGCATGGCTCTGGTACCATGAGGTGATCGGGAAAAGCAACTGCCCCATCATGGACACCTGGTGGCAGACCGAAACAGGCGGATTTATGATTACCCCGCTTCCCATCACCCCCTTGAAACCGGGTTCAGCAACCAAGCCCTTCTTTGGAAACGAAATATCAGTCGTCGATGAGTCAGGTGCAGATGTGGAGCCTGGGACGGAAGGAAACCTGGTGATTAAAAATCCATGGCCGGGTATGGCCAGGACCATCCTGGGAGATCCAGACAGGTTTATTGAGAAGTACTGGACACAATATCAGAAACAGGGCTGGTATCTGACCGGAGATTCGGCCAAGGTGGATGCGGACGGTTATATATGGATCATCGGGCGGAATGATGATGTGCTGAAGGTGAGTGGCTACAGGCTTGGATCGGCCGAAATTGAAAGTGCCCTGGTGAGTCATCCGGCCGTTACAGAGGCTGCTGCCATTGGCCTTCCGGATAAATTAAAGGGAAATATCATACATGCCACTGTGATCCTCAAGGAGGGATTTAAGGCCTCCGATGCCCTTGCTAATGAACTAAAAATGCATGTGGACAGCGAGATCGGACCCATAGCCCGACCGGCCTTTGTGGTTTTTGCCGAATCTCTGCCCAAGACCAGGAGCGGGAAGATCATGAGACGGGTGTTAAAAGCCAGGGCCCTTGGCCAGGAGGAGGGAGACCTGACCACCCTGGAGGAATAGATCATTTCTAAATATGATCCAGGGCAGAGAGAATATTCTGTGAATTATATAACTTAGGGCACCTCATAAGTTATTTTCATGATGAATATTATCGAACTATCCGGTGTTACCAAAGCATTTGGATCTGTTAAAGCTGTAAATAACCTCTCGCTGGAAGTCCCCAGGGGAAGTATCTATGGCTTCATAGGTCCCAATGGTTCTGGCAAAACTACCACCATCCGCGTGATCATGAAGATCATGTATCCAGACAGCGGTAAACTCCTGGTCAACGGCCAGGATAACAACTTCGAACGTCTCCAGAATGTGGGATATCTTCCCGAGGACCGGGGACTCTATAAGAAAATGAAAATTGGAGAATTGCTTCATTTTCATGGCGAACTGAACAACGGGACCGACCTGAATAACCGGATCGATTACTGGCTGAAGCGCCTTGATCTTTACCCATACAAAAATAAAAAGGTCGAAACCCTTAGCAAGGGCATGCGGCAAAAACTTCAATTTATTGCCACCATCCTCCATCAGCCCGAGCTTATAATCCTGGATGAACCATTCAGCGGCCTGGATCCGGTCAATGCCGATATGATGAAGGATATCATACTCGAACTCCAGCAAAAGGGAGCAACCATTATTTTCAGCACCCACGACATGGCCATGGCCGAAAGGATGTGTGATTACATTTTTATGATCTACAAGGGAAAAAAGGTGCTGGATGGAACCCTTGATAATATCCAGGATCAGTATGGAAACGATACCCTGCGGATACAGTCCGAACTGGGGGCCGAAGCCCTGAAGGGACTGAAAGGAATTGAAAATGTAAATAATTTCGGTAAACTTCAGGAGATCCGGCTGGAAGCGGGTGTAGATCCACAGCATATCCTGGCAGACCTGCTGAAAAAAACCCGCATCAGCAAATTCGAAATCACCAAACCATCACTCAACGACATTTTTATCCGGATTGCATCGCCGGAAAGAAAGGAGGCCGGCAATGAATAAGATTTGGACCCTTTTTAAACGTGAATACCGCGCTGCGGTCAGGACAAAGAGTTTTATCATCAGCCTGATCCTGGTTCCCATCATGATGGGTGGAGGATTCGCAGCCATGATCATCATGGAAAACAATAAGGATACGGATGACAAGCATTTCGTAGTGATTGATTATTCGGGACTGATGACCGCACCAATGCAAAAGGCACTCGAAACCAGGAATACGGAGGAGATCTTTCACTCCCATACCGGAGAAAAGATTGATGCTGCCTATGTGGTTGAGTTCATGGAACCCGACCTCCGGGATCCCAGGGCCCAGCAGCTGGCACTTTCCGAAAGGGTGGAGTCCCAGGAGCTGTACGCTTTTATTGAAATCGGACCCGATATCCTGCACCCGGCAGGAGAAGAAAAAGAAGCCTATTTAAAATATTATTCCCAGCACTCCTTTAATGACCAGGTTCGCTACTGGTTTCAAAATGTGGTTAACAACAACCTGCGGGAAATCCGCGCCGCTGAATTAAACCTGGATGCATCCCAGGCCGAAGACCTGCTCTGGTGGATCAATGTGGAGGGGATGGGACTGGTTACGGTCGATAAGAAAACAGGGGAACAGCAGGACGCAGAAAAAACCAGTGAACTACAGACCTTCCTGGTACCCTATGTGCTTCTGATCCTCATGTTTATGCTGGTGATGATGAGTGCCATTCCCCAGCTGAGCAGCGTGATGGAAGAGAAAAATGAAAAGATAGCCGAGGTCCTGCTGGGAACCATAACCCCCTTCCAGTTTATGATGGGAAAGGTACTGGGTGGCATTGGAGTGTCTCTGACCACCGCAGCCATCTATGTGGCAGCAGGTGTATTTACGCTGAATTACATTGGTATGGAATCCGTAATTCCAATGGATGTGCTTCCCTGGTTCTTTATTTTCACCGTCCTGTTTATCCTGATGGTAGGATCCGGAATGGCAGCCCTGGGAGCCACCTGCAACGACAATAAGGATGCGCAGTCGCTTACCTTTCCGGGTATTCTTCCGGCCATTATCCCCATGTTCCTGATTGCCCCCGTAATTGCGGATCCCACCGGTCCACTGGCCACCACCATAGCTCTGATTCCTCCTTTTACACCCACCGTTATGGTGATGCGGATGGCTTCATCGGTGACCATCCCCATGTGGCAGCCTTTTGTCGGGCTCCTCGGTGTCATCCTTTTTACCATTTTTACGGTGTGGATTGGAGC
>JAHEEC010000099.1 GCA_024640885.1 Bacteroidota bacterium
CGTTGCTCACATAAAGATCCAGATAACCGTCCTGGTCAAAGTCCAGGAAAACAGCACCGCCTCCCACCGATTCCACCAGGTTATCCAGGTGGTCATCGCCGATGGAGTGCGTGAAATCCACACCCAGGTCAGGGGAGATCTCCTGGAAAAAATCACCATTCTCCGCAGGAAGTGTGGCCGTCGCTTCACTGGATGCACCTCCCTTGTTTTTGTCGGTTGACTGGCATCCTGCGAAGAGGGCCAGGGTGGTAAGGAGAATTGCTTTGTATGTCAGGTTCATGCTCATGATGCTGCGCGATTGGGGACCTCAAATATAATAATCCCGGTCCCAATTTGTAATATTTATTTAAGAAATATGCTAAAGCATTTTAATTTGTAAATGTTCCGGTTTAACTGCAGCAGCTGCACGATACGGGGGGCAGGATCCTCTGCTCCAGGTTCATCTTCACAAGCCTCTGAAGCCTTCCGTCGAAACAGGTGTCACATTGCGAGAACAGCTGGAGATCCCAGGTGTCCACAAATACGGATCCTGCATGGAGTCCCAGCCCAAACTCCTGGACCTCCTCAAGGGAACTCAGCAGGGGAGGAGTGAACAGACCCTCCTGATGAAGCAACTCCATGATCCCGTTGCCACTCCTCGTGGGGATCAGCGTGCAGCAATCTGTTCCGCATTCAAAGGCAAATTTAAGGGATTGCTTGGCCCAGTGGATTCCCTCCTCTTCGGATTGGAAAGGGGGCCTGAGCAGGATAAAAGCCCTGGTCTGGATCCCCTCTTTCTTTAAAAAAGAGACCGAACGGCTGAAATCACCCGGAACCATTTTCTTATTGAGCCTCCGGAGCACTTCCGGGTTGATGGTTTCCAGGCCCATGGCCACCTGCAACCGGGGCCTGAGCAACCTGGCGAACTGGAGGCAACGCTGGCCGGTAAGCAGGGGATGGTTCTCCACGATCACGGTTTCAAATTGATCCACCAGGGAAGCGATCCGGGGATAATCTTCCGGGGGCACGGCGCCCGGATCAAAAAAATTGGCACTGTTGTATAATTTGACCTGCTTTGCCCCGGGAAGCTTTTCAAGGGCCCACTGGATCTGGGTGGGGATGGCACCGGGTGGTACGGGAGTGTCTGTGGTATTCTTCCAGAGGTCACACATGAGGCAGCTGTACCTGCACTCGCGGTTGGTCAGGAAGATGGAGAGCACATCCTCCACAATCCCGGCCAGGCTCCTTTCCTGCTCAACCAGGTAATGGTAAGGCCTGAATGGATCCACCTGGTTTTTTGGGCCACGGAGTGTCCGGATCCGGTGGTCATCCAGGGACTCCGCCCGGTTTTCACTCATAGATGCGCCTGAATTCCTGCCTGTAGGCGACCTCGTTTTCCGGGAAATGTGCACTGAACGCTTTGCCGGATAGGGCTCCGTGCTGGAACCTCCGCTTTGGGAAAACGGGCATCTCCATCCCGGTAACCGAACGGACCCCATTTCTTACGAGCTCGCCCTTCAGATTGTAAAGTTTCTCGTGATCCCAGTCAGTCATTTCGATAAACGGGATCCCTTCGGCGATCTCGATCACATTGGGAAGGGTATAGGGACTGAAGGTTTCAAATCCAAGGGTGTCGGCCGGCGTATAGGTCCGCATATATCCCCTGCTCAATCCCCCGCTGTATGTGAGGGAGTGCTTCATGCGATCCACTCCCCAGCCTTCGTGGTAAAGCATCAGGTTGTTCAGCACGCTCCTGATGGTCAGTTCGGGATTCTCCTCAATGGGGTAATCTTTCAGGTTCTCATCCCCTCCGTCCCCGTCAAGCAGGTACCTCCAGCCGGGGTACCTGGACCGGATTCCTTCCAGCAGGGCCAGGTTCATGGTGGCAGCCTGAATGTCCAGCGGTTTATAGTCCTCCACCACCCTGATGGTCTTTCTCCAGTCAAGCATGGAGGCCTCCAGTTCAATGGGTTCAAGAAAGAGTTCCAGCCCCAGTGCTTCCAGGAACCTGCGCGCCTGGACCAGGTCCTCGCCGCCCCCATCGATGCTCAGGGTGAACGCCTTCAGCCTGGAGGGGCTTTCCCCCAGTTCCCTGAGTGCATGGTAGGTCATCAGGAACACCGATCCGCTGTCAATTCCGGCTGAAAAACTCACCCCGATGGGACCGCTGGTGGCTTTCACCTGCAACCATTTCCTGATCTCCCTGTAGAGTGCCTCCATGTACAGGGTGCCGATCTGCTCCCGATCTGTACCCTGCAGGCTGTTCCTCTCCGGAGTGAAGAAGCGCTCGTATTCGGGGTTGGGGTCGGGACATCCCAGCAACTCGATCTTTGTAATGTAATGGGCGGGCGCCATCCGGGTATAGGAGGGATGAAACTGGTCATCCAGTCCTTCAGATTTTAAGTGATCGTAAATGTCGTCGATGCGTTCACCCACCACCAGGCAGGGGCCGTCTTTCAGTTTGGCAATGAAATAACGGATGGGCCGGCCGATGGACCGTGCCATATGAATGGACCTGCCCTCCACCGAGATCAGGGCGAACTGACCGTCAATTCCCCGGATCTTCCCTGTGTCGCCTGACCTGACAATCTCCACGGCCTCTTCATGGCTCATGTTGTATATGGTGTTCTTCTCAGGATGGGTCAGGTCCACCACCCGGCTGATGTATTGCATTGGATTCATGGTATATCTTTTTGTGGTTGCATATATATCCCAAATTTAATCATTAAGTTTCAGTTAATCCGGTGCAGTTGAACCGGCCCGCTGTTCCTTGCCGAGATAAGACCTGGGACTCCGCTTTTTCCGAGGGTGATGGGGGAGACCTGTTTCACATCCCCTCCCATGTATAAGCCACTTTCCAGGGCAGTTACAGGCTCAAAATTCCCCTTTCCGTCACCCCTCATAAAGAGCCCGATGCTTGCATCGTTCCTTGGAGTTTCGGCTTCCGAACCGTAGAGGTTGCCACCCAGGATAAGGTCCAGGTTCCCGTCCCCGTCCACATCCTGGGCGATAATCGTGTTTACCGAGGATACCTGGGCCTGATTGGCCAGGGGCCTCAGCGCATAGGTCCCGTCCCCAAGGTTCTCCACATAACAGGAGGCAAAATTTGTGGCCCTGTAATTCAGGGAGGTTTCCAGGTTTTCGATACCGTAAATATCAGACAGCGTGGCAGCTCCAAAGGAGTTGTATGTCGGAAATTTCTGCTTGATGAAGGGGAGCTGGTTGGAGGAGCAGGTGCGTCCCCTGACCGGGTAGAGGGTTTCACTGTCATAATACCCCAGCACGATATCAAAGGTGCCGTTGTTGTCAAAATCCTTGGCGTACACCTCGAAGGGTTTTTCGTGGCTGGCTTTATACTTATAATTCAATCCCAGGTTCCCGGCCACCAGGTCAAGGTCCCCGTCCCCGTCAAAATCATCTGCGGTGAGGCAGTTCCACCACCCCACGTCGCCGGCAAGGCCCGAACCGGAAGTGATGTCGCGGAATCCGGAACCGCTGTTCTGAAAGATCCTGATGGACATCCACTCCCCGACCACCGCCAGGTCGGGCAGTCCCGAGCCCCCCTGCACGATCCAGAGTGCATCTGTGACCATCCCGATATTCATCAGGTCAGGGGCAATTTCAGCGGTCACATCAGTGAACCGGATGGAGCCGTCCTGGCTGTCGTTCCTTAACAGGTGGCTTGAGACCGGAACCGGGTAACGGCCGGGAGCCTGCCTGCCCCCTACAAAGAGGTCCAGGTCACCATCCCCGTCAAAATCCGCAGCCTTTACACAGGAGCCGCTCCCGTTCATTGCAGGAAGGGAAGGAGCATCGGCGTGGAAGGAGCCATTTCCGTCGTTTACATAGAGCCTGTCCTGGAGATCAGGTGATCCCGGGTCATATTCATTTCCCCCGCTCACCACATAGAGGTCCAGGTCACCGTCTGAATCCACATCAAAAAAGGTGGCTTTCACCTCTTCATGGCTTATATCGTCCGACCAGGGCCCCGGTCCGGATTCCACGAAACCATTTCCTTTTTGCAAAAAGAGTTTCCCGGCGCTCCCGACGGCGCCGCCGATGTAAAAATCCTCCAGGCCATCGTCGTTCACATCACCCACTGCCAGTGCAGGTCCCAGGGTGGACATCCTGTGGGGGAGCAGGCTTTCCCTTTCATAATCGTTGAAATCATTCTCCACATGCCTGTGGCTGATTCCCATTTCACCGGTGACATCCAGGAATTCCCTCCGGGGTGGTGCGGACCAGGTGTGCTGGCGGTCTGCGTCGGCATATTTCACCGTCACCCTCTGGTTGGTGCTCAATCCTTTGATCAGCTGGCTTTTTCCGTCGGGCCAGATCACCTCTGCCTCCGGGACCCTCTTCAGGGTGCCCACGCCAAAGTGAAGCACCGGGCTCACAGAGGATTGGAACCCACGGGTCAGATGCTGCTCCAGGGTTTGTTCCACACGGCCGTCCCGCAGGATGATCCGCGTCCCGATCCCCACGGAATTGCCCGCCGGGCCCTGGAGGTTGAACTGAAGGTAGTTGCCCGTGTTTTGATCACTGGCCTGGTTCTCGTAAATGATGGAAGCCCCTCCCGAATTGTTGATGGCAATGTCCAGGTCGCCATCGTTGTCAAGGTCCGCGTAGGCAGTTCCGTTGGAACAGGTAGCCAGCTCCTCCACCCAGTGCTCATTCATCTTTTCGAAGACCAGGTCCCCCCGGTTCCAGAAAAAGTAATCGCTCTTGCGCCTGTCGGGAAGTTGTTCCAGAATGCTGGTGAAGTACTCCTGCTGATCCACTTTTCCTTCACTGTAATCCACGAACATCCGGTTCCTGTAACTCAGGTAATCCACATTGATCAGGTCACCCCTGATCCCGTTCGCCACGAACAGGTCCTTTTTCCCGTCGTTGTCCATGTCGAACACCAGGGGCGCCCAGCTCCAGTCGGTGTTCGAAACACCTGAGATCCGGGCCATGTCCGAGAAGAGCGGAACGCCTGGGTCCACCTGGGATACCCCGTTATTTACCTGCAGGGTGTTGTACATGTATTGCTGGTGCTGGCCCAGTTCAACCAGGGTTGAGAATAGCAGCTCATTCATGCTTCCCATGCTGGCCTTGATGCTGAAATTATCTTCCGCCGTCATATCCAGGGTAAACAGGTCGGTCCATCCGTCGTTGTTGAAATCAGCCAGGTCATTCCCCATGGAAGCATATGAGATGTGTTCAAATGAACGGTAGATGCTGGGTTCGAATGTTCCATTCCTGTTGTTCAGGTAGAGCTCATCCATTCCCGTGAAGTCGTTGCTTACATAGATATCGGGCCATCCGTCGTTGTTCACGTCGCTTACAGCCACACCCAGGATGCATCTGACCATGTTGTTGATCAGTCCGGCTTCCCGGGAGACATCCACAAATTTCCCATCCCGGTTCTGGTACAGCCTGTCACCGGTCACTGAACTCTCCTTCTGAAGGTATTGCCCCAGCTCCTGAAAGGGATAATTGACCTGGTGGTGGTTTGCAAGGATCATGTCCAGGTCGCCATCCAGGTCATAATCGAAAAAGGAAGCCTGGGTGGAATACATGGGGATATCAAGCTGGTATTTCCGGGCCTCCTCCACAAAGGTGGGAATCCCGTCCGCACCGGCACCCTGGTTCACGTAGAGCCTGTTTTTTCTTAATTCTTCGCTGGAGTAAATGCCTGAAACAGAGAGGTAAATATCCATCCAGCCATCTGAATTTATATCCACAGCGGTAACACCTGTCTGGAAGCCAATGGAATCTGCCGTTCCCGAGCGCTCCGAGACATCCAGGAACTGCATTCCGCCTTTATTCAGGTAGAGCGCATTGGCCTTCTGTGTGGATACAAAGTAGATATCCTGGAGCCCGTCGTTATTGAAATCAGCAATGGAGAGACCCGAACCGTTGTAAAAATAGACGTCATTCACCGAATTGTGATCAAGCCCTTCGGTGATGGTGTTTTCAAAACGGATTCCCGTCTCTTCGGGCTTTCTCACCTCGAACAACCTGATGGCGGAGGGATCCGCTCCCGCGGCAACCTCTCTCTGGCCGGTACTCCTGCAGGAGGAAACCACCAATGGCAATACCCAAAATAGATACCAAATTTTCATAATGCATCATTTTAACTATTAATCTGGGGTGCCATCTTCTGAATTTTCAAGTCCGGTACCCTGTTTGAGGGTCAGGTACCGGTCCGTTCCGGGCTGCGGGAAGTATTCCCTGCTCCCGTCCGACCAGTTGATCTCCAGCTGGTCTATTTTGTTGTTCTCTCCCAGGCCCACATGAAGCCTGGGATCATTGTTGGTAAGATAGGTGGTGGTCCACTGGTTGACAAATACAGCACTGCCGCGTTCCGTATGGACGACCACCCTCGCCCCAATAGCCGAAGCAGGGCCTTCTTTCCCTTCCAGGGTTAAGCCCAGCCAGTGGTTTCCGTTCCTGGTTTCGTTCCTGAGCAGCACAGCATTTGCCTTCAGATCCACATGGGAAACCATGATGTCGAGGCGTCCATCATTGTCATAATCCCAGATGGCAGCTGCCCGACCCGAACGTTTGCCCGAAAAATAGGGTCCCAGCTCCCTGCCCGCATCCCGGAAATTCCCGTGCCCATCATTTTCCAGCAGCAGGGGAAGCTGCTCGATCAGTTCCTCGGCGATCCCGTTGGCTGAAAAGATATCCAGGTCCCCGTCGTTGTCATAATCAAACAGGGCCGAAGCCCACTGTCCTTTGCCCGAGAAGTGGGTGGCCACGCCGCTTTTTTCAGTGATGTCTTCAAAGGCGCCGTTGCCCAGGTTGCGGTAAAGCGCCCCGTATTTCAGGTCGGATACCAGCAGGTCGATCAACCCGTCCCCATCCACATCCCCGATGGCCCCGTGCATGGATCCTGTGGGCTGCCCGCGGCTGTTCACGGCAACCCCGGTCTCCACACCGACCTGTGTGAAGTTTCCATCCTGGTTCCTGAACATGAAATTTTCCTGGTGATCATTGCCCTGGAAAAGATCCAGGTCCCCGTCGTTGTCATAATCAAACACCGTCAGGCCCATGCATTTGGAATCAGGGTATAAAAGTCCCAGCTCCGAAGTCACCTCCCTGAAGGTCCCGTCCATCTGCTGTTTATACATCATGGAAGCCTGACCCCGGTATTCCGATGGGTGGGGCATCAAGCCGGGTGTGGCGGGGGAGACATATTCCGGGTCAAATGCGAGGAAATTGCCCACGAATGCATCCAGGAGCCCGTCCCGGTCCGGGTCCCAGAATGAAACACCTACGCTCCATTTTACCCGGCCGTTCAATGAATCAGGACCCTGCAGTCCAAGCAGGGTTGCGATATCTGTAAAAGTTCCGTCCCCGTTGTTCCTGTAAAATAGGTTGGGGCCATAATTCAAAAGGTAGAGGTCCTGGTCCCCGTCATGGTCATAATCAATGGCCCCTGCCGCCATGCTCCAGTGGCGGTCATCCACGCCCGCCTTTTCGGCCACCTCCTCGAAAGTGCCGTCACCCAGGTTCCGGTATAGTTGATTGGGGGTGTTTTCAAAGCGCCTCCCCCCCTGGTCGGAAATCCCCTCCAGCCAGGTTCCGTTCATCATGTACAGATCCATGAGCCGGTCTCCGTCAAAATCAAAGACGGTAATTCCTGAACCACTGCTTTCCAGGATATTTTCGTAGGTCAGGTCGCCGAAGTTATATTCGAAATCAATTCCCGCTTCCCGGGTCACATCCCTGAAACCGGCCCGGGGCCTCTCACACGATCCCAGGTTCATCGCCACAGCCACAGCCAAAAGGAAGAATCCGGGTACCCTTCTCACAATCATCTTATCGTTCCTTTGCCCAAATATATATATTATCAACGCAACTCAAACACCGCCCTGCTGAACTCCCGGTCAGAAACTTCCCTGGTATTGTATTTTTTATGGTATTTTCTGAGCTCCGGGCTATCGGGGTAGGATTGGCCATCGGGGTACGGATATGCGGTCATGCCATGGAAGGGGAGGGGCCCCACCCTGTTGCCTTCTGCCGTATTCATGTCCCCGTCCTTGACCCAGCCGGTGGAATAGATCAGGTAATCCCTGCTCCATCCCCGGGGCAGCTCCTGCAACAGGGAAGCATCAAATTCGATGGTGGTCTCGTCCCCAGCATTGGCGATGATATACTTGTTGTCAGGCTCCAGCAGAAGTTCCAGCACATCCCCGTAGCGCGTGTAGCTCCCCTCCAGGTCCCGCCATTTCTGTCCCGTGGTCACACTCTGGTAATCAAACCAGTGCGGACCATAAGGGCCCCCTTTCCTTTGCATGGCAGAAAATCCCCTGTAGTGATGATCGGCCCTCACCGGAGAGAGCCTGGTGATCTTTTCCGCTGTCACGGGCAGGGATTGGGCGAAAAAGGCCTGGTCCCAGTAGATCTCCATGTTGGTGCAGATGCGCACCCTGTGATCCGCTGACAGGAATTTTCCTGAAAGGTCGGCAATGACTGTTTTATCCTTACCCTGGGGGAAGCCCAGGTTGAAAATGACCGTCTCCCACGCTCCGGACCCGTTGATAACCTGCAGGTAGGGGGCCACCACTTTTTCATTCTCCCCCTGGGAAAGAGCCAGGTTGATGCTTGCATCGGTGGGAAAGATCCACCCGTTCAGGAAAAGGAAGAGGTGGTCGGTCTGCGGCAGCTGGCCCGGATCGATGACCAGTTCACTCATTTCAGTGATTCCCTGGTAGCGCTCCTTTTTGAAACCGGCCACATACCTGTCATCCTTCGCAAGCAGCAGGCTGGTCACATCATTGCCATATTGATCCAGGGCCCGGCGGGGTCCTGTGCGATGGGATACATGATGGATCTCAAGAGGCGGGTAGGGGGGCGGAACAAATTGTTCATCCACATAGACCTCCACCGTATCGGGATGGTCCACCGCCAGCAGTTCCACTTCATCAAAATAGATGGTTTCCCAGAGCTCCCCGGTCACCTGGATGGAGAGCCTGCCGTTCCTGGGTTTTAACAGCCGGCCGGGAATCTTGTAGTAATCCCTGGATGCGTCGGCAAAAGCATAGGTCTGTCCCTCACCCATGATCCCCATGGGCATTCCCAGGGCACTTCTCCACATGATATCCTTGATGAATATATATTCCTCCCCGTTCCAGGCATACAGAAAGGGACAGGAGCCTTTGAGCTGCTGCTCCTCGATCAGGTCCTGTTCGATGCCAGGTGCGAAAATGTTCTGTGGCGTCCCGTTGGTCCAGAGAATGCGCACCACATCCACATCGGAGCGGTCGCCGAGACCGAAATAGATGTTGGGCTGGGTGACCACCTTCATCTGGTAGAGGTTGCCTGCCCGGAGCTCGATTTTTGCGCCTATTCCATAATGGTTGTTCTTCCCGCTGCCGCTCCTGATCCCGATCAGCCTTACCTTCAGGTGGTGGTTTGCATTGCCCCCGTCGTTCCTGACCAGGCGAACCCCACCGTGCAATCCGGCAATGAAAAGATCCAGATCGCCATCCTCGTTGTAGTCGGCCAGCGCCACCTGCCTTCCCCCGGCAAGGTCATCAGGGAGCAGGTGTGACACATCCTCGAAGGCTCCGGTTCCATCGTTATGAAGCAGGATCCCTCCCCGCACATCACTTTGAAGGGGCTCCCCGGTGATAAAAAGGTCCAGGTACCCGTCGTTGTCGAAGTCCAGGAATTCGGCATCCAGGGCCGCCAGGGTACCTGGAGTACCGGTGCCCTGTGCGGATTGCTTGTCCTTCAGGAAGGTGCCTTTGCCAGTATTTCTGAACCAGCCGAAAGAACTTCTTTGGGGACCCGCCACAAAAAGGTCCAGGAAACCGTCGTTGTTGTAATCCCCCGAAGCGATCATGGTGATCCCGGAGAGCTCCTGAAGTCCGCTTCCTGAAGTCATATTCATGAATCTTCCTTCGCGCATGTTCATGTATAGCTCGCAGGCTGATTCCTGGTTCAGCACCAGGAGATCCATATCCCCGTCATCGTCGTAATCCCCAAAACACGCCTCCCTGCTCCCGTTTCCGGGCCCGGAAAGTCCGGAACTCTCAGAATAGTCGCTGAAGGTACCATCTCCGTTGTTCCTGAATAGTTTGTCATTTCCGGATGTGGAGAGAAAAAGATCCAGGTCACCTTCATGGTCCATATCAAAATATATAGCCCGGGTTGCATTGTCCACCTTTTCCCTGAATGCGGTTCCAGTCACATCCTCGTATTTTCCCTCGCTGACACTTTTATAAAGAAAGGGTTCTCCCCGGGCGATCAGAAGCAGGTCAAACCAGCCATCATTGTTAAAGTCAGTGAAGTCGGCGAAAGATTCCTCTCCATGTGCTTTCAAACCAAATCCTGCAGTTGCATCGGTGAACCTTCCCATCTCTGATTTCAGCATATAATGGTGGTAACCATCCCCGTTTTCCTTGTAGGTACCCAGATAGAGGTCATCGCTCCCGTCATGGTCAAAGTCACCGATGGCAATGTGTGTGGCCGATCCCCTGGCCGGATCCATTGATCCGGCGCCGGATCCCCCGAATGGGGAAAGCCCTGCCGACTCGGTGACATCTGTAAAACGGATGGCATCCAGGATGGATTCACCCTCTGATATGAAAAGCGGGGCTGCATCACTGAAGGTGAACATGGGTCTGCCCACGGAGGTACCCTCGAATCCCTTTAATTCCGTGATCCCTTTATTGTAGGGTCCGGAGAGTTTCAGGTAATTGTGGAAAATCATGACCGCAGTCAGTGCATCCTCCATCCTGCGGGCCTTGATGGCTTCAAAAGCCTGATCGTAATAGGCCCTGGCCTCCTCCGGGAATTCAGGAAAGATCTTTGATACCTCCTCCAGCTGGATCAGGGCTTCCCCCGGTTTCGCAAGGTGCAGCAGCACCTCGATGAGGTGGAGCCTGGGCACGATATTACCGGGTGAGACTTCCACCGCCCTGGATAAAAGTTTTTCACGGCGCTCCAGGTCAGCTTTATCGGTGGAGCCCCCGTAGTATTCTGCCAGCCTGTAGATGGATTGCACATGGCCGGGATCGGCTTCGATGGCTTTTTCAAGTTCACTGATAAATTGATCATCCCTGTTCTGGTATTTATACACCGTGGCCAGGTTCAACCTTATATTCGCGTCCCGCGGGGTAATTTCCAGCGCCTTGACAAGGTTGGATTCAGCTTCATCGTATTTTCCCATTCGCAGGTAGACCAGTCCAA
This sequence comes from Bacteroidota bacterium, assembly GCA_024640885.1. GTDB lineage: Bacteria > Bacteroidota > Bacteroidia > Bacteroidales. The sequence goes on from JAHEEC010000099.1 coordinate 11,170, forward strand.
GGTTGGCATAACCAATGGCCTCTTCCGGGGCCATGGAGGTCAGTTTCAGGAATTCTGCCTCGGCCTCTTCCAGCTTGTTCTCCTCCAGGAAAGCAAGGCCCATGGTCCTGGCGGTAAGAATGCGTTCGGCCATATTCTGCTGATTCTGCTGCTCCTTTTCCAGCTTCTTCCCGGATCTTTCCGGACCACACTGATGAAGGAACATGGCTCCGGCAAGGACCAACGGGAGTGCGATATATTTCCTGAATGATAACATGGGGCATCTCTTTGATTTAACCTGTGTGCTTTCCACACCACAAAAATATACTTTAGATTTATCAATTGAAAGCGCCCTGGGAGAACTCGGGGTATGGAGAGTTTTTATTATCTTAGCCACAACCAATCAGAGTCATTATGCCTGATGATAAATCCTCCAGGAGAGTTGAGCTTCAAAGGAATGAAATCGAAGATATGCTTGGCCGGGTCCCGGGGTGGATCACCAGGAACGGGATCATCCTTTTCCTGTTTCTCCTGGCCCTGTTAATATTCGGAAGCTGGATATTAAAGTATCCCGACATTAACAAGGCACGGATCGTAGTCACCTCGGTTAATCCTCCTGCGGACCTGGAGGCCCGGACCAGCGGCAAGATTGTGAGGTTGTTTGTCAATGACAATGAGGAAGTTGGTGTCGGAGAGGTGCTTGCCATGATCGAGAATCCAGCAGCTTTCGAGGATGTGATGCTGCTTAAGAAAGAGATTGGTTTCCTGGATACCGTCCCCATTGAGCAAATCACCGGCGATCTGCCGGAGTTGAACAACACCACGCTCGGGACCATCCAGACCCACTACTCCATCTTCCTGAAGGCTTTCAGGGATTATACTGAATTCAGGCGCCTCGATTACCACCAGCGCCGGATCCAGCTGTTGCGCGCCGAACTGGTGAAACAGCAGGCACTTGCACGGAGCCTTACGGAGCGGGCCAGGATTGCTGAAGAGGAATATAACATCTCCCAGCGGCAGTCAAACCGCGATGCGGATCTTTACCTCGAATCGGTGGTCTCCCAGGCTGACATGGAGAAATCCCATGCGGAAATGCTTTCAAAAAAGAATAACTGGCAGGAAATCGTAAGCCTTATCGCAGAAAACAATATCAGCGTGGGACGGATCGAAGAGCAGATTGTGGACCTGGAATTAAGACAACAGGAGGAGCAGTCCCAGAATGTGAACACACTGGAGGAATCCCTGAACAACCTGAAGGCATCCATTGCCTCATGGGAGCAGAACTACCTGCTGGTGGCACCGGTGAGCGGGGCGGTTGCCTTTACGCGGTTCTGGAGTGAGAACCAGAATGTGAAAGCGGGGGAAAAGGTGTTGAC
>JAHEEC010000222.1 GCA_024640885.1 Bacteroidota bacterium
CCATTGATACCCTGGAGATCAGGGAGATGGATTGCCTGGATTGTCACAACCGGCCCTCCCATGATTTCAAACCTCCGCAGGAGTTTATTGATGAGTTGATCGCTTCCGGTTCCATTCCGGTTGAACTTCCCGGCGTAAAGGCACTGGCCATGCAGGTCTTTAATAATTCATTTCCAACCCGCGATACCGGCGCCATGATGATCAGGAACCTGGTCACGGAATACTATTCCTCAAATTACCCGGATCTTGCCCAGGAAAAACTACCCTTGGTCGATCAGGCCATCGATGGGTTCCTGGCAGGCTATAACAAGAATGTGTTCCCGGAAATGAAAGCCAACTGGGATTCCTACCCGGTGCATATCGGGCACCTTGAGTTTAACGGCTGTTTCAGGTGTCATAACGGGAATCACGAAAGTGAGAATAGCCAGGTCATCTCCAGGGACTGCAACCTTTGTCATACGATCCTTGGACAAGGCAATGCGGATGGCTTTGAATCCACTTCAATCGATAGTTCCCTGGAGTTCAGGCATCCTGTGGATATTGATCAGGCCTGGAAAGAGATGACCTGTGCGGACTGTCACCGCTACCTCTATTAGGGGTTGAGTGATTTAAGGGTCAGTTTGAGATACGGGCGATCCGTTTGGCCATTCCCCTGAATATAAAAATGTGGAAGGGCATGAGGATATACCAGTACCATCTTCCCAGCACGCCTTTAGGGCGGTAGGTGGCCACCTGGCGGAGGGTATAATCATCCCGGATGGTAAACTCCAGCCAGGCTTCACCCGGGAGCCGCATTTCGGCATAGAGGAGCAACCTCCTTTTTTCCTTGTCGGCCAGCAGTACCCTCCAGAAATCCAGGGCATCACCCGGGTGGATCTCATGCTGGTTGGTCCTTCCCCGCCTGATCCCGATCCCGCCGGATAGTTTGTCCAGAAATCCCCTGAACTGCCAGATCCATGTGGCATAGTACCACCCGGTTTCTCCACCTATGGACCAAACCCTCTCCATCACCTGGTCAATGTCCGCAATCTCTACCTCCTGGGTATTGGTGTATACGCCGAATTCGGGAACCCTGATAAACTCATGCATGTCCCTGTTCAATCTTCCGCTGATCAGGGAGTCCTTCCAGGTGGAAACCACCTCATTCTGCTCGAGCCGGGTAAAAGCCATTTCTATGGCTTTCTTATAGGGTATCAGTTCAATCCCAAACTGTTTGGCCAGGTCATTCTCAATTCCCACCACCTCCACTTTCATGCTGTCCACCAGGTTGGATGCAAGTTTGTAGGAAACTGCAGTTACGAAATAGAGCCAGTATGCCGACAAACGCTGAGTCATGATGGGAATGGGAATGATATACCGTTTCATGCCCCTTACCTCGGCATACTGCAGCAGCATATCCTTGTAAGTGAGGATGTCGGGTCCCCCGATGTCATACCTCTGGTTAAAGCACCTCTGGTCGAATATGGCGGTCGAGAGGTATTCCATTACATTGTGCACAGAGATGGGCTGAGACCTGGTCAGGGCCCATTGGGGGGCGATCATGACAGGCAGTTTCTCCACAAGGTCCCTGATGATCTCGAATGATGCACTTCCGGAGCCCACAATGATCCCTGCCCTGAGCACCGTGTAGTTATAACTCCCTTCTGCCAGGATCTCTTCCACGTTTTTCCTGGATTCCAGGTGCTTGGATAGCTCCTCCGAATTCACGATCCCGCTCAGGTATACCACATGTTTCACATGGATCAGATTCATGTAATCCCTGAAGTTCATGGCAGCCTTTGCTTCCAGGTCGGTGAAATTCTTGATGGATTGAGACATGGAGTGGATCAGGTAGAAGGCACCATCAATATCTTTTGGAAGGGTATTCAGATCGGGAGGGTTGAGGAAATCAATTTCAAGAAAGGTGACCTTTTTCACAATGGATTCCGGTAGTGAGATCCTGTCCAGGTCCCTCACACAGCAGATCACCTCGTAATTCTTATCAATTAATCGCCTTACCAGCCGTTTCCCGATGTATCCGGAGGCCCCCGTCAGAAGAATTTTCATCAAATTCGGAAAATAAGTTTAGTCCCTGACAAGGATAAACAATTTCGCGGCAGGATAGTTTGTGGTCCGGGAAAATTAGTTCAACTGGGCAAGGGCCTGTTCGACGGTTTGCATCTCAACGAAAGTACTATGGATGTATGCCGGCCTTCCCTCCCATGAAACCTTCAGCAGTGCAAGCGCCTCCTCGAGCTGGCCTTGCTTGTACAATCCCCATCCCTTTGTTCCCAGAACAGCCCAATTGTCAGGTAAAGCCTCCAGGGCCTCATCCACAAGCTCGATTCCTTGTTTCACATCCACCTCCCTGTTGATCAGGAAATAGGCAAAATTATTCTTCGCTATCGCATTCCCGGGTTGAAGTTGCATGATATGGCGGTAGTATTGTTCTGCTTTATCGAGTATTCCGGCTTCTTCATAGATGTAACCAAACCCACCTGCTATCATTGCCTCGGTGCAATGGGTAACATTTTCCCTGATGTCCTTGTACTCGGCCATGATCTTGTTGGCCTTTTCTGTCTCTCCCTTTGAAAGCGCACAGATGGCCTGGCATTCATACAAATTGATATAGGTAGGATATAAGGAGAGTCCTTGTTCCAGGGTCTTCGCTTCTTTCCCGTGTTCGCCCACCTTGTGGTATGCATGACCCATCACCAGATAGATGAAGGGATTCTTATACACTTTTCCCCATTTTTCATTGATCTCCATGGCCCGTTCAAACTTTGACAGGGCTTCTTCATATTCCCCGATCTTGTAATGAGCAAACCCGTAGAGTTGCCATGTGAGGGGATTCAATTCATCAATTTCTACCAGCTGATTCAGGAATTTCATCTCTTCATCCGGGGTTCCGTAAAAGTAGGCATGCACATGATCGATCATCAGCCCGTCCTGGAGGGAAGCCTCTTCCCGTTGGTCATAGATCTTATCAAGCCAGTATCTGGTGGCGCCGGTATAGCCCATCAGGTTGTTGACGTATACCAGCTCCACATAAGGGCTCACAAATGTGGAATCAGCTTCAACGGATTTTCTAAACCATTCCGCGGAAGTTGCTAATTCCAGGTCATTGAATGCGTCGATCCCGTGAATAAAGTACTTGAATGCCTCGGAAGAGTGGGTTGAGGAGAGCCCCCTTATGGATGGGGACCCATACCTGTCTTGCATATTCTTTATTTCCACGTAGTTCTTTATCAGGTTTGAGAGTTCATCGGCCATAGCAAAGAAATCATCTTCGGAACCTCCTTCCACAAGGTAAGTTTTGTAGACCTCCTCGGTCTCCGCATCCACCAGTTGTGCATTGATCCGGATCAGTTCCCCCGATTTTAAAATATTTCCAAGAATTAAGGTCCTGGTTTCAAGTTTCCGGGCAAGATCACTCTTTTTCG
>JAHEEC010000223.1 GCA_024640885.1 Bacteroidota bacterium
CGGAAAAGCACAGCACATCCTACTGCACGAGCAAGTTCCTGGCTGAGAAACTGGTCAGGGAGGCCAACGGCCAGTCGTTGAAGAGCTGCTGCCTGCGTCCTTCGGATATATACGGAGAAGGCGATCCATACCACATCGGCAACCTGGTCAGCATGGCCCGGGGAGGTTTTTATGTGAGGCTGGGCAACGGATCGGCCAGAAGCCAGCACGTCTATGTGGGGAACATCGCCCATGCGCATGTGCTTGCAGCCGGGGCACTGCTGAACGGGAGCGAAAAGGTGGAAGGGAAGGCTTATTTCATCACCGATGGACCCGGGACCAACTTCTTTACCTTTTTTGACACTTTCGTGGAGGGAGCAGGCTACAGGATCCGGCCCAGGAACCTCTGGCTTCCCAGGAACCTCGCCTTTTCACTGGGGGCGATTTCCGAGTGGATCGCCTTACTGGTGAGGCCGGTCAGGAGATACCGTCCAAAATTGAGCCGTTTTGCGGTGACCTACACCTGCACCGATTACACCTTTAATTCGGAGAGGGCCAGGGAGGATTTTGGTTTTACCCCAAAGTACCCTGCCGGGGAGGCCTTTAAGCGAACCGTGGAGCATTTCAGGAACCACCATTAAAACAATGAGATGATGAAACCATTTGTAATTCTTTTCCTGGCAATGATGGTGCACCCTGCATGGGTGGCCGGCCAGGAGTCAGAGATCCTCCATGAACAGCTGGTCTATAAGACCATTGACGGGGAGCCGCTGGGAGTGGACATCTTCTATTCCGCGGAGCGGGACGGAGGAACTGCGCGTCCTGCCATCGCATTCTTTCACGGAGGGGGATGGGCCTACGGATCCCCTTCTGAGTTCCATGCCGCCTGCAGGAGATATGCCGGGAAAGGATTTGTGACCTTATCTTTCCAGTACAGGCTCTCCATCGACCGGGAAGGCAATGTGCCCCATCCAGCGATCACCCCGGTGGAAAGTGTGAAGGATGCAAGATCGGCCCTCAGGTGGGTCCGTGAAAATGCAAATCGCCTGCACATTGATCCGGAAAAAATCCTGGCAGCAGGACAATCTGCCGGCGGACAGCTGGCCCTCTCCACGGTTCTTCTGGATGCGGTGAATGAATCCACTGATGATCTTGAGATCAGCACAGAACCAGCCGCCATCCTGCTCTATTCCAGCAACGTGAATACCATGGAAGCGTGGGTGGACCGGTTGCTGGGTGACCGGCGGGAGGAGATCTGGTCCATCTCACCGCACCACAACCTGAAGCCAGGGCTCCCTCCCATCATTGAATTTCACGGGGAGGAGGATTGCATGGTGCCCATATGGATCGTCCGGCATTTCATGGAGAAGGCCTGGCAGATGGGCAATGATATTGAATTTGTAACCCTGGAGGGCCGCTCCCACTACCTGGGAGAGGGCGATGAAACCTACTCCACCTATTTTGATGAAGGGATCATGGAAAGAACCGACATGTTCCTGTCGAAGCATGGTTTTATGGATCCATAGGTGCCCCGGTTGCGGGAAACCCTATGCCAGTGTGCCGATGAGCTCTATGGACCGCTCCCACAATTTCTTGCCTTCTGCCTCATCGTAAACCTTTGGATCCATCTTCTTGGGATTGAACATATGCAGGTACTGGTTGGTGGTTCCCCGGTAGTCATCCGAAAGGGCCATATAGACCACCGGGCGGGCAGCTTTGGCGGGGGATTTGAAAATGATCCAGAAGATCCCCTTGAGGGTCATTCTTAAAAGCCAGGGGGCCTCCTTTACAATGTTTGAATGGACCGGGCCCGGACAGATGACATTGATGCCCAGTTGCACAGATCCCTTATTGATCCTCCTGGAGAGTTCTGTGGCATAGGTATTGGATACCAGTTTGAAATAACTGTAGTTGGAGATTCCCTTGGAGACCCCGTATTCGAAATAACGGCCAAATTCTTCGTAATCGATGTAAGTGGCTCCCTGGTGGGAATCGCTGGAGATGAAGATCAACTTTGACGGTTCCCCCTGATCCCTGAGGGGAAGTACCGATTTTGCGATCAATCCCTGGGTGAGGATCACGCTGGAGAGGTAATTGACCAGGAACATCTCATCCTGGCCGGAGGCTGTTTTGCGGGAGCCGGGCAATGCCACCGCAGCATTCAGGATGCATATGTCAAGCTTGATCCCATCCTTCACAAGGGAATCAACCAGCTGGTGAATGGTTTCGATCCTGCTCAGGTCCAGGTACCGCATTTCCACGGACTGACTGCCGGATAGTTTCTTGACCCGTTCCCCTGCTTCGGGGATCTTGCTCCTGCCCGCCATGATCACCCTTCCCCCACGGCTTGCCATCTCCACAGCCAGGGCAAAACCCAGCCCCGAGTTGGCCCCGGTGATGAGGATGTTCAATCCATCTGCCCTGTCCCTTTCGGAGAACCTTGATTCAAGTTCCTGCCTGGCAAAGAAATCCCTGATCCCTGCCAGGGATGCCACCACGGGATTTGTAAACCGGCCTTCAGCCACGGATCAATTCAGGTTGAAGTGGATCCTGTTATTCAATTCCAAGCAGTTCGATCCTGAAGATCAGGACAGAATTTCCGGGAATGGGTCCGGTCCCCTGTGGACCGTATGCCAGGTCAGAGGGGACGAAGAAGATAAAGGTGGACCCCACTGGCATGAGCTGGACCCCTTCGGTCCATCCGGGGATGACCCGGTTCAGGGGGAATGATATGGGCTCGCCCCTGTCGTAACTGCTGTCAAATACAGTGCCGTCAAGAAGTGTTCCCTCATAATGGACTGTTACCGTAGAGGTATCCGCAGGTTGAGGACCCTCTCCCATGGTAATGACCTGGTACTGAAGTCCCGTTGCTGTGGTGGTCACCTCTTCCCTGTTGGCGTTTTCAAGCAAAAAGGCGGCTCCCTTGAAAAGATTTTCCTGGGCGGCCTGGCCTGCCTCTTCTGCGGCTTTCTCCGAGAGGCCCATCTGAATCTCCCGGATGATCTCCTGGCATTCCTGTGGGGTGTAGGCGGGATTTTCTTCAAACGCCATTTGAAATCCACTGACGATTAACGAGGGGTTGGCTTCAAAGGGGGCTCCCTGGAGATCATAACCAAGTTTTACTCCCAGGAAAAAGTTCAGGGAATCGATTTCGCTGGTTAAAGTCACCCGGGATTCCACAGGTTGGTTCACCTGGGCCCCCAGGGATACGGTGATGATGCAAAGTATGATGAAGAGAAGTTTTTTCATGTCGCTGATTTTTTAAGAGGCTGAAATTAGCAAAATGAATCGGGTTTACAGCAATTTCACGGCTCAAATAGGGCAGTACCCCAGGAATTTGTAATTTGGCAATGGAATCGGTGTTCTGCTTAACGCCGGGAAATCCTGGAGCAACCATGAAAAA
>JAHEEC010000224.1 GCA_024640885.1 Bacteroidota bacterium
GAGGATAACAACATCACGGCCCTGTTTGGTGAACAGCTTCCTGATGTGCCCGCAGGATATAATTATGACTTCGTGAATGCCGATGCACTGGTCAATGTGCTTTCGGTCAGCAACGGGATCATCAATACCCCGGGGGGGACCTCATATCGCCTGCTGGCACTGGATGCCAACAGTCGCCACATGTCCCTGCCGGTGCTTCAGAAATTGCACCGGATGGTATCTGACGGCGCCATTGTGGTGGGTGAGAAACCCCTTGGAACTCCGAGCCTGAGCGATGACCAGGATGAATTCAATGCCCTTGCAGCTGAACTCTGGACCAATGAAGAGGGAGAAAACAGGGTGGGTAAGGGAAAGGTCTTTTGCGGCCAGACCATCGCGGAGACACTACAGGCCCTTCATATCGGTGCAGATTTTACCTTCACCAGTCCGGGGGAGGAATCCCGGGTGCTCTATGTACACAGGCAGATGGACAATGTGGATATCTACTGGGTAAACAACCGGAGCGACAGGGTGGAAAATATTGAGGCCACCTTCAGGGTGGCAGGAAGGGAGGCAGAGATCTGGCACCCTGAAACCGGGTTGATTGAACAGGCCTCTTTCCAAATAGAAAACGGGATCACCCGGGTTCCCCTCCGCCTGGAGTCCAATGATGCCGTGTTCGTGGTATTCAGGAAGAAAGCAACGGTGGGGACCTGGACCATCCCGCCTCCCAAGGAACAGCCCCTGGCCACGATCCAGGGACCATGGCCGGTAAGATTTCAGAAAGAACGGGGTGCCCCGGCAGAGGCAACCTTTGAAACGCTTGCTGCCTGGAATGAAAATGAGGATGAAGGCATCCGGTACTTTTCGGGTACCGGGAGCTATACCAGAACCATTGAAGCAGAGGCGGGGTGGTTCATGGATGGGGATCAGTTATGGATTGACCTCGGCGATGTGAAAAACCTGGCCGAAGTGGTCCTCAACGGGGAATCACTGGGTGTGGTCTGGAAGAAACCATTCAGGGTCAATGTGACCAGGGTGCTCAGGCAGGGAGAAAATAACCTGGAGATCAGAGTGACCAACCTGTGGGTGAACCGGTTGATCGGTGATCAGCAGCCCGGGGCGAAAGCGAACTTCACCTATACCACCATGCCTTTTTACCGGGCCAATTCACCGCTGAAGCCATCGGGCTTGCTGGGACCGGTGAAGATCATCAGGATCGGGGGGTGACCAGGCTAAGCAAATGAATAAAAAAGCATCGGGAGTGCATTTTCCTGGTGATATTTTGACTTCGGATTAAACCAAATATATAATTTGGCATCAAAGTGTGCATTATACGTATATAGCGTCCATTTAAATTTAAAACATTATGAAAACATCATTACCTGTTCCTGCCCTTCTTGTGGCATTAATCCTTGTTGCATCATCAGCCTTAGCAGGGAGTCCCGTTGCGAAAAAGAAGCACCTGGGGATTGCAACCTATTCAGTGAAGGGGCTGGAATCCGACATTGAGGGGGCCTTTAAATCACTTCAGAAGGATGGCTATGTGGTCATGGAAATTGCCAATTACGATGCCCGTGAAGGAACTGTGGCAGGATACTCCCCAAAAGATTACGCCGCCCTGGCTGATCAATATGGAATGGATATCATTTCAAGCCATGCCCGTGGCAAATTTGATGCAAGCGATGTGGATGGAACCCTGGCAGCCTGGGGAAAGGTCTTTGATGATCACAAAGCCATGGGCTGCAAATATGTGGTTTTTCCCATGAACAGGTGGGCGGACAATGTGGAGCAGATGAAAGTGGAATGCGACCTGATGAACAAGGTAGGTGAAGAGGCCAACAAAAGGGGGATCAAATTCGGGTACCACAACCACAGCATGGAATTTGAAACTATCCCCGGTACGGATCAAATGATTGAGGATTTTCTGATTGCCAACACCGATCCGGATAAAGTTTTCTTCCAGATGGATGTGTTCTGGGTAACCCAGGGCGGCCAGGACCCTGTGACTTATCTCAAGAAATACCCCGGACGGTTTAAAGTGCTGCACATCAAAGACGATTACGTAATCGGTGAGAGCGGCAAAATCGACTATAAGGCCATATTTGAGCAATTCTACAAAAACGGGCACAAGGACTGGTTTGTGGAAATAGAAGAGTACATGACCCCCGAGCAGCGGGCAGAGATGAGGGCCAGGTTTGAGGAGATGAGAAAACGCCAGCAAGAGCAAGAGGCCGCCGGAACACAGGCAGGCCAGGGAGGCCAGGAACGCCGTCCTGCAGGGCCGCCGCGGCGCACCCCGGAGGAGGAAGCCAAAAGCCTTCAAACATCCCTGGAAGCGATCTCCAAAAGTGCGACTTACCTGATGAACGCGGATTTTGTGAAATAGCTTCTCTTGAAGCCAGTTTCAGCCCATTTGATATGGCTGCTGAGGGGGATATTTTGTTTGTGACGGTCAGCGGGTTGCACCCGGCAATCGGAGTGCCACCATCTCCTGGCTGTTGCGAAGCAACAGAATATCACCAACGGCAACCGGATGATTCCATGTTTTACCCTCTATGGCAGGGTATCTGGCTAGTTCAATAAATCGGTCTGAAGTCGCACTGATAAGTACCAGTTCGCCCTTCTCCGAGAGCACCACCAGCAAGTCCTGGTCGGCTAGCAGGATAAGCTGGCCTCCATAACGTCCGCCTTTCCATAACCGCTTCCCCTCACTAATATCGACACATTCGATAAAGGGTCCGCTAAAGCCGTATGCAAGGTCCTTATGGACCACGAAGTCATTGAAGAAGGATTTCAGCAGAACAGCCGCCCATCGCTCCTGGATGTTCCATCCATCAGTTCCCTGCTCGACTTTGAGGCGACACATGCCCTTGCTTCCTCCTGTGCTAAGCAGGAGGTCACCGTCATCGGTTAAGGCAGGCTGCAAAATTCGGTCTGCATTTGGCCATTGGTATTCCCAAAGAAGCTTGCCGTTTTCTGGTGTCACGCTTATGGCGCCCAGATCGTTCATCAGCAGCACCTGGGCAACACCATCGATATTCATGAGATGAGGTGAGCTATAGCCTTTGCCTCCATTCTCTCCAATCCATCGCTGATCTCCGCTGGCGATGTCATAAGCCACCAGAGTACCGGCCAGGGCAATGATAACCACATCTCCGGTTACAAGGGGTGAGCTGGTGAAGCCCCAGCCCGGAATCTCAGTCTGCGTATCTTTCGCCACGTTCCTCGACCATATGAGTGAGCCATCCAGGGCATTAAGCACATTCAGAATTCCAGTGGCCCCAAACGTATAGACCAGTCCACCGTTAAGTGTGGGGGTTGATCGGGGACCTGCACCGGCATGGGAGTCCCAGAAACGGGCGGTGTCGCTGTGTTTCCAAACCGGTTCACCCGT
>JAHEEC010000100.1 GCA_024640885.1 Bacteroidota bacterium
CCTTCATCTCCTGATTTAATTTGCCGGGTTTTCACTTTGCTTTTTGCCCTCTAATCCTTTATACAGCGTACGTTTAAGAAATCACTTTTGGTTATTTCGCTGAGGGCGGTCCAGGAACCGTCCCAGAAAACCCAATGGCACCATGCCCAGCTGTAAGGGTCCGGATTAACTTCCGTAGCTGACCACCAACCACCCCAATAACCTTCACTTCCAAATGTTCCTTGGGATGACAGGCCACCTGGAAGAGCAGTAAAACCGCTGAGGTTGCTTCCCTGAAGACTTTCTTGTGTCCAATTGTAATTTCCCGATTCTTTGAGTTTTTCACCTTCAGTGGTGCCTCGATATCCTATTGCATCGGCTTCCTCCCGGGTCATTCCAAGGAACATTTCCATGACCTTCCATTCCTCATCAGAAGGCAGGTGCCACCCGGATGGGCATACTTTTTGCGTTTTGATGGCAAACCAGTTATAATAGGCCCCGTAGATATCTTTGAAAAGCGTTTCATTGTTTTCATACCAGCTGTAACCTGGAGATAGAAGAGCATCATTTGATGGATCGACCGTAATCAAGGGTATGGAAGCGCCATCATTGTACCTTGTGGTTTTCAAGTTCTCAGCCATCCATACCTGTGACCCAATAGATATTGTTTTATAGCGATTTCCATCTATGTCTTGAACGGAGTCATAGCTCAATTCTGTATTAAACAAAGTCATTGCCTTTGCTGGTTTAGTGGTAAAGCTTACCTGGTTCCCATATCCGGTCCCAGCAGCATTGGTGGCGTAAGCTCTTGCATAATAGATGGTTCCGGGGATTAATCCGCCTATATGATTTTCCATGTGACCTTCATAAGAGAAATAATGCGGTGCACTTTGATCTGCCAGAGTCGGTTCGGGCTCAAGGCTCCAACAAAACCCTTTTACCATGATGGAATCAGAACCATCATCAAGTATCGTTCCCCCGAACCAGGCAGAAGTTCTGGCAATTTGACCTGGGGGTTCCGTCAACAACTGTGGTAATTCTTCTTCATTTTCTTTCTTGCAGGACTGTAATATAGTAGTTAGCAGAATAATATAACAACCGATTATGCCAGTCCATTTCTTCATACCTAACAGATTCATTCTATAACACTTGATTTTCTGATATTAGACTTATTTAACTTGTATAAAATAAGGATCGTCCATCATGATTTAAACAAGAGAATTCCGGTTGACAAACAAGGTACAAAAATAAAGCCCCAACCGGAGGGTTGAGGCCACTTAGATCATTGTTCTAAAATCGAAATACTCTACACCAGCGACACAAACAGGCCAGTATCGGTCTTTTCCACTTTGGCAAGCTTGTGCTGGGTGAGCCCTTTGATGGCTTTGTCCCACTTCTTGTTACTGAGACCGGTTTGTTCTTTTAGCTCATTCAGGTCTATGGGGGAGCTGCCTTTCAGAAGATTCAGGATCGATTTTTCGTCATCGCTCATCTCTACCGCTTTCTTTTCAGGTTTCATTTGCGGGAAGAAGAGTACTTCCTGGATGCTGGTCTGATTGGTCATGAGCATTACCAGCCTGTCCATTCCCATGCCCATGCCTGCGGTGGGGGGCATGCCATATTCAAGTGCCCGGACAAAATCCATGTCAATGAACATGGCCTCATCATCTCCTTTCTCGGAGAGTTTCAGCTGGTCCTGGAACCGGGCTAGCTGGTCGATGGGATCGTTCAGTTCGGTGTAGGCATTGCAGAGCTCTTTCCCGTTCACCATCAGTTCAAATCGTTCGGTGAGTTCGGGATTATCCCGGTGCTTTTTACAGAGGGGTGACATCTCAACCGGGTAATCGGTAATGAAGGTGGGCTGGATCAGGTGGGGTTCGGCTTTTTCGCCAAAGATGGCATCGATGATTTTTCCCTTGCCCATGGTATCATCCAGAGCCACCTCCAGGCATTCAGCGACGCTTCTGAGGCCCGCTTCATCCATCCCGGATATGTCGAAATCCGTACTCTCCTTGATGGCGTCGAGCATGGTGATTCGCTTGAAGGGCCGCTTAAAATCGATCTCACGGTTACCTACCTGCACTTTGGTGGTTCCATGAAGGTCAAGGGCCACTTTCTCGATCATCTCCTCGGTGAAATCCATCATCCATGTGTAATCCTTGTAGGCCACGTAAATCTCCATCACCGTGAACTCGGGGTTGTGGAGCCGGTCCATTCCTTCGTTCCTGAAGTCCTTGGAAAACTCGTACACACCATCATATCCGCCGACGATCAGCCTTTTAAGATAGAGCTCATTGGCAATGCGAAGGTACAGGGGTATATCAAGCGTATTGTGATGGGTAATAAAAGGCTTTGCAGCTGCTCCCCCCGGGATTGGTTGAAGCACTGGGGTTTCCACCTCCAGGTAACCACGGCTGTTAAAGAGTTCCCTGAGGGAATTATAAACCTGGGTCCTTTTCCTGAACAACTTCCTGGATTCGGGATTGACAATCAGGTCCACATACCGCTGGCGGTACCTGAACTCGGGATCAGTGACTGCATCATATACTTTTCCTTCGGCCTCTTTCACAATGGGAAGGGGCCTGATGGCCTTGCTTAGGATGACCAGCTCTTTCACGTGAACGGAAATCTCACCCACCTGGGTCCGGAAGGCGAATCCCCGGATCCCGATGATGTCCCCCATATCGAGGAGTTTTTTAAAGACCGTATTGTATAGGGTTTTGTCTTCCCCGGGGCAGAGGTCATCCCGGCGAAAATAGACCTGGATCTTTCCGGAAGAATCCTGTATCCCTGCAAATGAGGCGCTACCCATGATCCGCCTGCTCATGATCCTGCCGGCAAGGGTAATATCCTTCAGGGCATCTTCATCCTTCTCAAAAATCGATTTTATCTCCGCTGCCTTGTGGCTAATTTTAAATGTCTCCGGAGGGTAAGGATCGAAGCCCAGTTTCTTGAGCTCCTCAAGTGAGTTTCGCCTGATCTGTTCCTGTTCGCTGAGTTCGGGATGATGCATCTGGGAATTTATTTTTATGGGCACAAAGGTATAAAAAAGATTATGTTAATTTTGCAGGGAGAAGGGGGAGGTTGCCTGCCGAATTGCTATTAATCATGGAGAAAAACTGGGTCATAAAAGCACCGGGTAGTGAGGCAGTGGTCGATTCCCTGTCCCGCGAACTGGGCATTGAAAAGCCCCTGGCCCACCTGCTAGTCCAGCGCGGTATCACCACCTTTGAAGGGGCCAAAGGTTTCTTCCGCCCCTCACTTTCCAACATGCACGATCCGTTTTTAATGAAGGATATGGACCTGGCCGTGGAGCGGATCCAGGCCGCCATTCAATCTGGAGAAAAGGTAATGGTGTATGGTGATTATGATGTGGACGGGACCACGGCCGTTGCGCTGGTTTACTCTTTCTTCAAGGATTACTTCAAGGAGATCGATTATTACATTCCTGATCGGTACGACGAGGGGTATGGCATATCCGTAAAGGGGATCGATTATGCGGCCGAACATGGGATCTCACTGGTCATTGCCCTTGACTGCGGCATCAAGGCCGTCGAAAAAATTGAATACGCAAGGAAAAAAGGCATTGAGTTTATTATATGCGACCATCATAACCCGGGAGATGTGATCCCCGATGCGGTGGCCGTACTGGATCCAAAGCAGGAAAAGTGCAATTATCCCTACAAGGATCTATCAGGTTGTGGCGTCGGATTGAAACTGGTGCAGGCATTTTGTCGCACCATGGGAGAGCCCGACGAAAGGATCTATGATTACCTTGACCTGGTGGTGGTGAGCATTGCATCGGACATCGTTCCGATTACGGGTGAGAACCGGATCATGGCTTATTTTGGTTTAAAAAAACTGAACGAGGATCCTTCCATGGGATTGAAGGCCATCAGGGAGGTGGCCGGGATAGACCGCAAAGAGATCGATGTCGAAGATATAGTATTTAAGATTGGTCCCAGGATCAATGCCGCAGGCAGGATGGAATCGGGAAGAAAGTCTGTGGATCTGCTGGTGTGTATGGAAAGCAAGAATGCCGCTGAAATCAGCAAAACCATCAACAGTTTTAACCTGGACCGTCGCAGCGTGGATACGGAGATCACACGACAGGCCATCGAGATGATCCGTGGCAATGCCGAGATGCAGGTAAAGAACTCCACGGTACTCTATAATCCGGAGTGGCATAAAGGAGTCATTGGGATCGTGGCCTCGAGATTGCTTGACCACTATTATAAACCCACGGTGATTCTCACCAGGTCTGAGGGGTATGCGACGGGATCGGCCAGGTCTGTTAATGGATTCGACCTTTACCAGGCCATAGAATCCTGCAGTGATCTGCTGGTGAATTTTGGCGGTCATAAATATGCTGCCGGGCTGACCATGAAGATAAAGAACCTGCAAAAATTCATTGACCGGTTTGAAGAGATCGTGACCGAAAATATTGATCCGGAACAGTTGATCCCCGTGGTTGAGATCGATACCGAACTGCAACTGAAGGAGATCAGTGATAAGTTTTTCAGGATCCTGAAGCAATTCCAGCCCTTTGGCCCGGAGAACCAGAACCCTGTGTTCCTGTCGGAAAATGTGGTGGATAATGGCTATGGACGTGCCGTGGGCACAAACGGTGAGCACCTGAAACTGACACTGATCCAGGAAGAGAACCCTTTCAAGGTATTCCCCGCTATAGCTTTTCATCAGGCAGTGGAGTTTCAGAAGATCAATCAGGGGATCCCTTTCGACATCTGTTACCAGCTCATGGAAAACGAGTTCAGGGGCAGGGTAAACCTCCAGATTTTTATTCGCGACATGAAGTTTGACTAAAAATTCATGCGAAGCTGCACTTCCGACTCAAATCTCGTATTACCGGGTACCTGGCTATTTCCTGATCCGATCTTTTCCCTGTCGTGGTAGGAGATTGCTGACAGCTTTAAAGAGAGGGTAATCCTCCTGACCGGTTTCACGGTGATTACCGAGGTAATTTTCTCTCCCCTGCCGTATAGGACAGGGAAATTGAAGCTGTAGTATAGTCCGGGTTCATGGAGATAGATCCTGTTTTCCCATGGGGTAACCTTAAACACCACGAACTGAATTGTACAATTAATAAAAGGGCGGGGTTTAATAATTACTTTTTGTGCTGCAGCATGGCCCCAGGTGGTTTGGTCATCCTTCGAGAAATGGGAAACCACTACCCTGGTTTGCCAGCTGATGGGCAGATCTGCATCGAACAGAAGGCGGCAGTCCGACCTGGTCACCGATGAATTCTTTAATGGTCGCAATCCCGGTTCTTCCCTGCCTGGAGTAATTTGCCAGCATTTTTTCGCGATAATGAAGTTCCATTGCCATTTCCCGGGTGCCGGATTACCAAGGGCACAACTGTACCTGTGGCCCGTGGTTGGAACGTCAGCCATAAACCGTGGCGCCGGGTAATTAAAAAGTTCAAGCAGGAAGTCAGCCTGGAAGCTTCTGCCCGGTTCTGCATGAAACACAAGGGCGATCCCATTTTCATTGGTGATGCGGCTCCCCGAAGTGTACGAGGATGGATGGACCCCGGTGTACTCCCTGCCATAATGGTGAAGCATCATCAGTCCCTGCAAAAAGTCATTAAAGTCATATCCAAGGCCGGCCAGGATGGCAGTGGAACCCGGCATCTGCCACCCCATTTCGGCGAACAGCCTGAGCCTTTCATGTTGCCATTGTCCGTGTACACTGCCAACGGCATGCATGGAAGCTCCCATTTCAGATTTGACATGATCCCCTCCCTTGCGGGACAGGCCTGCCATTTCATGGCTGAACATGGCACCTGCAGTGAGCTCCCCAATCCTGGCAACCGCCTGGATCCCGGAATGGACCCTGAACGCCAGGAAGCGCCCCTCCATTTCACCGGTGGTCCTGTGCAACCCGGTCTTTCCAAGGTACTTGAACCAATCCAGGGGTTCCCTGGCCTCTTCCAGGACGCCCGGGGATAGATCGGGCCGTTGATAAGAAGACCATAGCAGCAATGATACCAGTTTAAAATCAAACCTGCACCCGATCCCACGCTCAAACCTGGATTCGCTCAGGGAGGCGCTGGGCCTGATGCGAGAGATCGGTGTCCGGTTGACCAGGAATCCCCGGGGGGATGGGAGCATACCGCTTCCGTTTACCAGCCCCAGGCCATGATGAAGTTGGAAATTTCCAAGGATCAATTGTTTCATTGGGCCTCTCCCCTGGTAGGCCAGGTAACCCGAGATGAATTCAGGGCGAACTCCCTGGAAGTACTGTTCCCCCGGATCCTTTTCAAAGGAGAGTCCCAGCGCTAAATGCCTGCCAAGGGGTGATCTTATCCGCAGGCTCATCTTTATCGGGGAGCCGGTATATACCGCTGTACCCGGATGATCTCCATTTGATAAGTAACCGCCGGATTCAGGGAGGGTCTTTCCAACGGTAAGCAGGATCATTCCCCTTTCCCTCTTTTCAGGTCTCTGTGCAGGCCCCTGGTCAAACGTGACGGCGGCTGCGATCTTCCGGAGACTGGATTCGCGGAAACCGGTGAGTGCCTTCAGTTCATAGATCGAATAAAGGTCTCCATAGCGCTCCCGGTATTTGATCAGCACATGTACCTGGAAAGGAGTGAACAGCCCTGACTCTTCAAGCTGATCCGGAGTCGCGCTGTTCAGGTTGAGGGCAACTCCCTTCATGTCAGCCATGGCTTCAAGTGTTTCGAGCGGCAGTTCAGTGCTTTCATCCATGAAGAGAAGCTCTTCGGCGAACTGCCCTGCCTCAACCGGCAGCTGGGAACTAAGCAGGCCAGGGGCCTGGAATGCAAGGATCAGGAGGGGGACGATATGGGACCTACCATCCATAGGTAAACGAAGAGTAAGGCGAACCTCCCGAATCGGTCATCATCTCAAAGGCAACCTGGAGGGTCCAGCTGGCAAGGAAAAGGGTGATCCCGCCGGATACTGAGAATGGATGGTTATGCATGCCGAACAGAATTTCGAACCGCTGTTTAAATGTGATCTCAAGGCCGTGACAGGTCTGAAGCGATGGCCCTGAGGTGAATCGGAGATCCTGATAATAGGTGCCCCCCTGTATGAAGTCCCAGGAAAACCCGGTGGACAGGATCATCTGACTCTTCCTGGCGCTATTCGGGCCTGTCGACCATCCCACCGGGTGGAATACATGGGCGCCGATCCTGAACCGGTTGCTGAGCATGGCTTGAATACCCAGTGCAAGACTGATCCCGGGATTAAAAAGAGCTTCTTTGGCCGAGGAGAAGCTCCAGCAGTGGATCCCTGCCCCGGCGGAAACCTCCCGGTGAAGTTTCATTCCATAGGAGATCCAGAGATCCGTTTGTCTTAGTCCGGTGATTCCGAATGTGCCGACAGCGGCACCAAGGGTTCCGCCGGCGGTCGCGACCTGAGCGGCAATGGAGGAGATCCCCAGCTCCTTCATGGTGAATGGGCGAGCATGTTGGAGCGAGATGGTATTTTGCTCCAGCCAGGCCAGGCCCGCCTGGTTGTGGTTGGCACAGGCAAACCCGGGCCGGGTCACAAAGGTGTTCCCCAAAGATGCCACACTGGATTCTTTCCATGAATACTGCCCCCGGGCCGGGAGGAGGGACAAAAAAAAGACCGGGATCAACATTCCCGGTCTTTTCAGGTTCCAATAATTTGGAAATATCATTTCATTCTCAATTGGTTTTAAATTTAAACTGGACTGCTCTCAGCTCTTCATTGGCCCTCACAATCTTAGTGGCAAGGCTCTCTTTGAATTGTATGAGTTTCCCCATGATGGCAGGATCACTGGTGCCCAGGATCTGTGCGGCCAGGATCCCCGCATTCATTGCGCCATCAAGTCCCACCGTGGCCACGGGTATTCCAGGGGGCATTTGAAGGATGCTCAGGATTGAATCCCATCCATCGATGGAGATGGAAGCCTTAATGGGTACTCCTATTACCGGCAACGGGGTCAGTGCGGCCACAACTCCGGGAAGGTGTGCTGCCCCACCCGCACCAGCAATGATCACCCTGATGCCTCTACCGGCGGCATTCCTGGCGAACTCCATGGCCTGATCCGGGGTACGGTGAGCCGAGAGGGCATTTATTTCAAATGGAATTTCAAATTCATCCAGCAGTTTTGCTGCCTGCTGCATGATGGAAAGATCCGAAGTGCTTCCCATTATGATGCTTACTTTGGGATTCATGTGTTAATGGAATTTTATGATTTTTTATCAGTTATCTAAATTACGATTATTTTTATTCTTCTTAATCATTGACTAATTTGACCAAAAATAACCCAGATGCGCCAAGAGATCATACAGGTTCATGACAAACATTTTAAATTGTTTATTCCGGAGGCAAAAATTCAAAAGGAGGTGACCCGGATATCCAAAGAGATGAACAGGGACCTGGCTGACAAGGATCCGATCTTTCTTGGAATACTTAACGGGGCATTTATGTTCGCAAGTGATCTTTATAAACAGCTGAATTTTCCATGCCAGATCACATTCCTGAAACTTGCATCCTACAGCGGAACAGAGTCCACAGGAGCCGTAAAGCAATTGATTGGAATCAACAGGGACCTGAAGGACCGGGTGGTGGTGGTCCTGGAGGATATCGTGGATACGGGTGTGACCCTTGAGACCATCATCAGGCAATTATCAGGATTTCAGCCCCGGGAGATCAGGGTGGCTACTCTCCTGTATAAACCTGAAGCCACCATTAAAGCCGTGAAGCTTGACTACGTGGGGATGGAGATCCCCAATGATTTTATTCTTGGCTATGGATTGGATTACGATGGATATGGCAGAAATTTCAAGGAAATCTACCAGCTGGAGGACTAATGCTGCAAATCTTTCTTAATTTTGGTTCTGTCTAAAACAATCAGGAAATTTTATGTTAAACATAGTATTATTCGGTCCTCCAGGATCAGGTAAAGGAACACAATCCGAAAAAATCATTGAGAAGTATAAACTGATTCATATTTCCACGGGCGATCTCCTCCGGGAGCAGGTGGCTGCACAGAGTGAACTGGGTTTGAAGGCTAAGGAGATCATGGATCGTGGTGAGCTGGTCTCTGACAATATTGTGATCGGTATGATTCGAAGCAAGCTTGAAGAACACCAGGATGGCCCCGGATTTATTTTTGACGGATTCCCAAGGACAGTTGAGCAGGCCAGGGAGCTGCGAAAAGCCCTGACCGATTATGATGAGCACGTCGGCGTCATGATCTCACTTGAAGTACCCCGTGAAGAACTGGTGAAGAGGCTCCTGAAACGCGGAGAGGAGTGCGGGCGCTCCGATGACAGACTTGATACCATCAATAACCGGATCGATGTCTACAACCAGCAGACCATGCCTGTAACATACTATTATGATAAGATGCGTAAACATGCTTCAGTGGATGGAATTGGATCTATAAACGAAATATTTGAACGCATCGTTGAGGTCATCGATAAAAAAAAGTAAATAACGTACCAAGCATGTACGGCCATGTCCAACGCTAATTTCGTAGACTATGTAAAGATCTTCTGCCGCTCCGGTAAGGGGGGGGCAGGATCGGTGCATTTGCATCGTGATAAATTCACCAGGAAAGGAGGTCCAGACGGGGGAGATGGCGGAAGAGGCGGGCATGTCATCCTGAAAGGCAACGAGCAATTGTGGACCCTCCTGCACCTGAAGTTCCGAAAGCATGTGTTTGCCACCCACGGAGAGGGTGGGGGAGCATCTTTAAAAACCGGAGCCAGCGGAGAGGATGCCTATATAGAGGTTCCCCTGGGGACAGTGGCCAGGGACGCGGAGAGCAATGAAGTGCTTTTTGAGATTACTGAACACAACCAGGAAAAGGTACTCATCGCCGGGGGGCGGGGGGGATTGGGGAATGACCATTTTAAATCATCCACCAACCAGACCCCCCGGTTTGCACAACCGGGAGAGACCGGTGGCGAGGGTTGGTTCATTCTGGAATTGAAATTGCTTGCAGATGTGGGCCTTGTAGGATTTCCAAATGCCGGGAAATCCACACTTCTCTCAGCCATGTCTGCCGCCAGGCCCAAAATTGCCGAGTACCCGTTTACCACACTTGTACCCAACCTGGGGATTGTCAAATACAGGGACGATCGTTCCTTTGTTATGGCGGATATTCCAGGTATTATTGAAGGAGCCAGTGAAGGGAAGGGGTTGGGACACAGGTTTCTGCGACATATTGAGAGAAATTCCATTCTGTTATTCATGGTCCCCGCTGACAGCAAGGACATCAGGGAGGAGTACGGCATCCTGTTGAGTGAATTGGAGAAATACAATCCAGAATTGCTGGATAAAGGCCGTTTGCTTGTGATCTCCAAATCGGATCTTCTTGATGAAGAGTTGAAAGAGGAGATACGGCAAGATTTACCCGAAATAAAATCACATTTCATCTCATCTGTGGCAAACATTGGACTGGTTACCCTGAATGACATCATCTGGAAAATGCTCAATATCTGAACAAGCCGATGGAATGGATTCTTAAACTGGATACCAGGCTCTTTCTGGCCATTAATGGATTGCATAATGAAACCTGGGACGGAATTATGTGGTGGATCAGCGGGAAGATCACCTGGTGGCCTTTTTACCTCCTCTTGCTGGGCTTCCTGGGTTGGAGAAAGAAGTGGCAACTTGCACCCATGATCCTCTTTATCGCAGTGGTGATCACCCTTGCGGATCAATCTTCGGTACACCTTTTCAAAAATGTATTTCAGCGCCTCAGGCCCTGTCATGCACCGGCCCTTGAAGGACTGGTGCATCTGGTAAATAATAGATGCGGAGGAGAATTTGGATTCATCTCCTCTCATGCAGCCAACGCATTTGGAGTGGCAACGATGGTTTCTCTGTGGATCAAAGAAAGATGGTTTACCTTTCCAATGTTCACCTGGGCATTGCTTATTGGCTACAGCCGCATTTACCTGGGGGTTCATTACCCGGGAGATGTTATGGTTGGTGCTTTATGGGGTACCCTGTGCGGATGGCTTGGATTCCTGCTTTTCAGGTGGGTTATGCAACAATTGCCACAAAAGTGGCGGATCCATGCTGTGTATAAATAGTGAAAATACGGACCCCTGTTTCAACCTGGCCTCTGAAGAATATTTTTTGAGGTTTTCGGATGCCGATGTGTTCCTGCTATACAGGAACGTTCCCTCCATTGTGGTGGGCAAGCACCAGAACACCCTGGCTGAAATCAACCTTTCCTACGTGCACGAGAAGGGGATCAGGGTAGCAAGGAGGATATCGGGAGGCGGAGCTGTATTTCATGACCTGGGTAATATCAACTTTGCCTTTATTACAACCGGAAGGGAGGGCGAGTTGGTGAACTACCGGAAATTCACTCAACCAGTCATTGATGCCCTGGGCCGGATGAGCCTGGAGGTGAATCTGGGCCCACGCAATGAATTGCTTCTGGGGGACCTGAAAATCTCAGGCACGGCCAGTCATGTGTATAAAAGGCGCGTATTGCATCACGGAACCCTGCTGTTCTCATCTGATCTGGGAGCCCTCTCCAACGCTTTGAAAGCTCCCGCCGGGCAATTCGATGACCGGGGGGTAAAATCCATCCCATCGAAGGTGACCAATATCCGTGATCATCTTGGTGAGTCCATGAATGCAACAGATTTTCAAAACCTGTTGATGGAACATATCCTGGATACCGCAGTCACGCCCAAACCCCGGACTTACGCGTATAGTGAAGAGGACCTCCGGGAGATCACGGGGCTGTGCCATTCAAAATTCTCTACCTGGGAATGGAACTTTGGTTACTCCCCGAAATACCAGTTCCGCAGGAAAATCTCTATCGGGGAAGGGACTGTGGAACTGCAGTTGCAGGTGGAAAAAGGGATTATCAGAAGTGTCATGATCGGAGGGGGGGGTGACTCCATGCCTGACTTACCCGAGCTGGAGAAAATGATCCTGGGCTGTAACCATGATCCCCAATCCCTTCGGCGTAGACTTTCCCGGATCAGTGTGGCAGCTTTTATTCCAGGCCTTGAAAATGAAGAATTGCTGGCTGCTCTATTTTAAATCCTTTGAAGGGGCCCGCCCCTTCAAAGGATCGTTCAAGAGGGCTATTCGATCATCTGTTTGAGGTCCAATGCCTCCTGTTCAGTGAAATCGCCGCTGATCATGCACTTCCCCTGGGTTATCTTCATCCTTACCATTGGTGCGGCACAGACTTTCCCATCCACTACGATGGCCAGGTAGCGGCCCACATTTTTACCAGTCAGGTCGGCCCACTCCCTGCCTCCTTTATCCGAAAAGGAGATCAGGAT
>JAHEEC010000225.1 GCA_024640885.1 Bacteroidota bacterium
GGCGATCCTCTGCCACGCCGGCTTTAACCTGGGAATGATCTATTGCATCTTCTACCTTCCCTGAACTGCCTTTTCAAGGAAGCGGCCGGCCATGATCCCGGTGCCCGGTGCTGATCAATTGGAATATTCGGGTTTCCCTGTGAGTCCCATGAAGACAATGGCCCCCGTGGAGTTCTCCTTGATCAGGTAGACAAAGGGTTTGTCGGCCCTGAACAGGGTGGGGCCCCCCGCCGAGGTCTCAATCATCTCCACGATGGTGGCCGCAGCCGCCTCGGTCCCCTCCTCGTTCACATCGATAAAGGTCTGGTGGATCACCCGGGAGATCTTGATCCCGCCGTTCTCCACGATCCTGGAGAAATCGGCACCATCGGAAAAGGCGATCCCCAGCCCGCGGTTGATAAGCGGATCGTTGAGCAGCGACTTGAATTCATACTTGAATTTGGGCAGTTCGATGAGCACATCGGCAGGGTAGGAGTTCTGGAACCATGAGTCCCATTTGGAAGCATCCATTTCCGAGGCCAGCTCCCGGGCACTCTTCCCTTCGGCCGGGAGCACCACCACCATGCTGAAGGCGCTGTCCCCGTAAGGCATCTCCACCGAAGTGAAATCTTCGTTCCTGGTGTAATTGAAGGTGCCTTCCACCTGCATGAAATCGGTGTTGTAGGTGGAGCCATCGGCCCTGTGGAACACCTCTTTGCGGGTATCCTTCGGATCGAATTCATACATCCATGTGGCCTTGAAATAGATGGCGTTCACTAGGTACATGACCGCATCGGGGGGGATCTGATCCAGCATATCTGCGATCTTGCCGTTGGTCTTCTCCTCGATCCATCCGTTGATGATATCCACTGAACCGGGGTCGGTGAAATCAAGCTCCTCCACCGCCGCATCGAAATAGCTTCGGTTGATATCGATAAACTCCTGCAACACCGGGTAGCCCAGCTTGTACCAGATGCTGTTGGCAATGGAGAACTTCACCCGGTCGTCGAGCTTCACCAGCTGCGACATCAGGTCCCTGTAGCTTTCGTTGACCGCCGTGTCGCTGAGATCCCCGAAATGCAGCACTTCGCTGAATGCATCGTGGGTGCTCCCCACAGCCCCGTTGTAAGTCATCCCCAGCGCATAGGAGACACTCAGCGGCGAGACCATGATGTTCTCATCCTCGCTGAGGGCGCACACCTCCCTGAACAGCTCAAAGGCAAACTGCCGGTCGGCCTCCACGATCTGGGCGGACTTCTTGGTGAGCTCGATCTTGTTGGGCTCCTTTTTGACAGGATCCAGCTTTTCACAGGAGGTCAAAAAGATCACCGTGCCTATAAGAAGGGAGCATATGGATTTAAAGGTTTTCATGATATACGGGCGTTAAGGTGTTTACCTTAAGACGCGCCAGGGGTGGCCGGGGTTGCGTTGGTCATAGAAAGAAAAACCCCGGTGGAAAACCAGGCCTGGTTCCCGGCCCTGGATCGATGTGCCCCTTGCCTCCCTGTCGCAGCTCAGGAACAGGCCATCCCAAAGGACAGCGCTGTGCCTTAAGCGGGCAAGCCGGTCAACCGGTATTTTCTTTCAGGGGGGATTAATATTCTAATAAACAATATGCTGGGATAATTATTATTAAAGTGGTAACTTGATGCTAACCCAACAATATCAGTCATGAAAAAATCGGTCTTTCCGGCAGGTCTTTTGATGGGCCTGTTCATTCTAATTGGGTTCGCATCCGCACAATTACCCGGTCAAAATGACTCCTGGCTACAGTTCAGGGGGGTCAATTGTTGCGGAATTGCCGCCCGGGATTGCAAACCCCCGTCGGATTTCGGTCCCGGGAAAAACGTGCTCTGGAAAATTACAACCCCGGAAGGGTATTCATCCCCCATTCTCATTCACGACAACCTGATCATCACAGGGGTGATCAGGGATGAGAAGAAATACCTGGTTCTGAATATCAACCCGTATAACGGTACGGTGAAATGGCAAAAGGAGATCCTGGTGGATGTCCTTGAGAACGTGCATCCCATAAGCACTCCTGCAGCGGCCACACCTGCTTCGGACGGTGAATATATCTATTGTTTTTTTCCCACCCTGGGCCTGGTCTGTTATGACCTGGATGGCGAAAAGAAATGGGAAAGCCCGGTTCAGTTCTACCCCGTTGCCCAGGGTTCGGGAACCTCACCCGTTGTATACAAGGACAAGATCCTGTTGAACCATGATAATTACAGCAATCCGAGGTTGCTGGCTTTCAATAAATCAGACGGGACACAATTGTGGGAATTTAAATTCCCCATATCCCCTATGATCACATCCATGAGCTGGAGCACCCCGGTCATATGGAACAACCAGGCCATCATTCACAGGCTGGATGAAATTGCCGGGATCGACTTGGATACGGGGGAACCCGTCTGGCATTTTGATGTGGGGTCTACCGGGGTTGCAACCCCGGTGGTTGTGGGAGATACCCTTTTTGTGAATGCATGGATGATCAGGGGTGACGAGGAGGTTTTAGGGGAGGTAATCGATTTTCAGAAGATGTTTGCCGACGGTGACGCTGACCATGATGGCAGGCTCTCCGGGGAGGAGTTCCTTCGAAGCTATCCGGAGGGTGTCTGCATCCACGACAGGAAGATCGAAGGGGTGACCACCGGCACACGGGTGGTGCTCTACTGGGGCCAGATCAGTGCCTTTGACGGGGATGGGGACAATTACCTCTCCGCAGAAGAGTGGGGAAAATTTGAGGAACTGATGGCCGATTACGCAGATCACGGAACGGTTGCCTTCCGGCTGGGAGGCACGGGAAACATCACCCTGAGCAGCACCCTGTGGAAGTCAGGGCTGAATGTCCCCCAGATCCCGTCGGTCATTGTCAGCAAGGGTTTATTGTACATGGTAAAAGTCGGCGGTATAGTGACCTGCTTCAATTCCGGGGACGGCGAGGTGATCTATACCGGGAGCCTGGGCGCCCCGGGTCCCTATTTATCCTCCCCGCTGCTTGTGGACGGAAAGCTTTTCATGGCCTCGTACAACGGCAGGATCACGATCCTGAAGGAAGGAAGTGCATTTGAGATACTGAATCAGATCAACCTGGGGGAGAAGATCGGGGCCTCACCGGTGGCCATGGGCAATACACTATATGTCAGGACCGAGGGGCATCTTTACGCCTTCGACAACCCTGACAGTCAGCCACCCCCTGCTTCCAGCCGTTGACAGGAGTCTACCTCTTCTGAACCAGCCGGCCCGCTCTCCGGCCGATGCCGTGCTCATAGCCGGGTTCCCCCTCAGATCTTTTCGAAGAGGATCCCCCTGGTCCTGCCGTTGGAAACTGTAAAACCGTTCACCCTCCCTTTCTCATCCCTGGTGAAGGCCAACTCGTTGATG
>JAHEEC010000030.1 GCA_024640885.1 Bacteroidota bacterium
ACCATCCCATCGGGATCAACTTGGACTTTTTTATGGACGGAGGCCGGTTCCCCGAAGCGGAACACACTACAGCCGAGGCGGTCAGCAGCATGGGAATGGGATACCTGCGCTATCCCGGTGGTGAGAAATCGGACCTGTACTTGTTCAGCCAGCCGCCTTATGATTCTGTCAGACCAGCCATTGCAAGATCAGGGGGCCTTGATGACTACCCGGGGATGTTCACCGAAGATTTCGGATTCAGGTACGATCCGCTGGACTTTGATGAGTATATCTCCGTCTGCCGGGCCACCGGGGCCGAGCCAGTGGTGGTAGTGGCTGCCGATTGTTACCTGATCCCCGTGGAAAAGGGGGAGTGGGTCACGCCCAGGGAGGAGCTGATCAGGCATGCGGCAGATTTTGTCCGGTATGCTAATATCAAGAAAAATTACGGGGTTAAATACTGGATGATCGGTAACGAGAGCTGGAACCGGAACAATGTGAACTCAACCCCTGAAATCTACGCCAGAGATGTGGTCGATTTCTCGAAGGCCATGAAAACCGTTGATCCTTCTATTCTGGTAGTGGCAAATGGGGACAGCGATGAATTCCTGAGAACGGTGATCACCATCGCAGGAGACCATATAGACCGGCTCACCTGCAGCAATTACGGGGTCAGGAATTTTTTTCGGGGATTCCAGACCTACCGGGATACTTCCCAATTGTTGATCCGTCCAGCCCTTACTGCCCTGCGTGCAATTAATAGTTACGCCAATCCAATTCAGAAGAAGCGTTTCAAATTGATCATCGCTGAATTCGGAGCGATCGACTGGTTCAATCATTGGCACTGGCACAACGATATGGGACACGCCATGGTCACTTTTGACATGGCAGGCCAGCTCCTGATGGAACCTCAGGTGGAGTTCTCCTGCTTCTGGAACACCCGGTGGATCGAGAATGAGACCCGGAGGCTGGACCATGATGCCCTGGACAGCAACGGGAACCTAAATCCCACGGGAAGGGCCCTGAGCATCTGGGGCAATTATATGGGCACAAGGATGGTCCGGGCGGACAGCATCGGAAAGATAACGGCCTTCGCCAGCCACGATCCCGGGACGGATGCGCTGTATGTATACCTGATCAACAAAGAAGAGGAAGCAAAATCCGTCCATCTCGAAATACACGGATACCGCCAGGAAACGATTATAGAGGCCCGGGAGTTCTTCGGCAGCTCCTCAGAGGACCTCCACCCGGTCTGGCAATCATTGAAAACCCCGGAGGCCGGTGAACCCATTCCCCTGAAAGGGAATTCAATCACGGTGTTAAAAATGGAGGTTCAACCCATTGGAACCGGTAAAGTCCTTCCTCTGACCAATTACTATTTCGACCCGGAACTGGGCGATGACTTTCAGCATTCCGGGACCTCCCCGGATTCCCCTTTCAAATCCCTTTCCATGATTGAAAGGATACGGCCCGGACCGGGAGACAGTCTGTTGCTTCGCTCCGGCAGGATATTCAGGGAACAGCTCAAGCTCACCTGCAGTGGCGAACCGGGAAACCCCGTTGTGGTTGGGAAGTACGGAGGTGAGGAGAAACCCCATATCCGGGGGGAGGGCCGCTTCAATGAAGCCGTACACCTCTTCAACTCCGAACATGTGGAGGTGCGGGACCTGGAGATATCAAACAGGGGCAGCGAACCCATCGACGGAATCAACGGCCTGCTGGTTGAATTGAAGGACTTTGGCACCGCGAGGGATATTACTGTTGACAACCTCTATATCCATGATGTATACGGCATCCTGGTCAGGGAAAAGCTGGGGGGAGGGAATGCCATTCACCTGAAAAATTACGATGAAAACGACTCCCTCTCCATGTCTTCCCGGTTCGACGGGCTCATCGTGCAGAACTGCCATATCAGGGATTGCCAGCGGAACGGCATCATGATGTGGGGGAACTGGATCCGAAGTAAATGGAATCCCAATCTGAATGTGGTGATCCGGAACAACCTGCTGGAGGGTGTTCCGGGTGACGGTATCGTTCCGGTAGCCTGCGAGTCCCCCCTGGTTGAATTTAATATCATGAGAGATTGTCCCCCTACCCTTCCCCCGACCGAACCGTGTGACGGAATCTGGCCATGGAGCTGCGACAACGCGGTCGTGCAATTCAATGTGGTCAGCGATCACCATTCCAAGGTGGATGGATATGCTTTTGATTCAGACTGGAACTCCACATATACGCTCATCCAGTATAACCTGAGTTACAACAACGACGGTGGATTCCTGCTCATCTGCAATTCCGGGGGCTGGCCCCCTGACTGGAGCATCGGGAACCGGGGCACCCGGGTAAGGTACAATGTCAGCATCAATGATGGCCTCAGGGATTATCTTGTGGAGAGGAACGATGACTATTTTTCGCCGGTGGTCAGCATCGGGGGGCCCACTTCAGACACCCGGCTGGAGAAGAATATTTTTTATTTACCCCGGAAGGAGCATCCTCAGACCGACCGGACCCTCTGGAGCCTGACCGACTGGAGGGGGTATCCGGACAGTACAGCCTTTGTGGACAACTACCTCTATGTTGAGGAGGAGTACCGGGCAGTCAATGGCACCCGTTCAACCCGAAACTTTTTCAAGAACAACCATTACGTGGGGCCCCTTGTCCATCCCGGCAATGGATTTATCCTACAAGAAGGTCCCTTCGATAAATCCGTGTGGTTTGATCCCGGCGATGAAAACTGGCGCACCCTTTTGGAATTCCTCCGGGATAAGGTGATCCCCATCAACGGACTGGAATTGAGTGTACTGGAATTAATCGGGTACAACCAGTGATTTTGAAATTGGAAAGACTGAATTCAGGGCCGGCAGAACCGGGAGGACCTCCACTCCTTCTGTCGCTTTCAACCGGTCCAGGAGTTCGTCCAGCAGGCCTGAACTAAGCGGGCCCCATCCCTCTTCATCCAGGCCGTGGGTGTTGTATACGAACCAACCCGGTGGGCCCTCAAGGAATGCATCGATCGATCCAACCAGGTGCTGATCAATATTTCCCGGGCCGAATCCTCCGCAACCCAGCCTGACCAGTTTCTTGTAAGGCAAGGGATTGTATAATCCTCCATGGGTCCTGATGATCCGGAACTGGGTTACCAGCCACTCCTCCAGCTCGGGAGTCGAAGCATTGTGCGGCAGGCTGAAAACGGATTCCTGGGCGGCGAATCCCTCCAGCTCCTCATTGAACACATCGATGCATTTCCTGGTCCAGTATTTGGCCTCTTCCAGGGGGACCTCGGCCAGGTTAGTATGCTTATAGCTGTGCGGCATTATCTCATGCCCCCTTTTTTTCAAATCATTCCACATCTCGAAATCCCCCACAGGCCAGGCATGGTATTCGTTGGGCAGCTGGAACTGGTCCAGGTGGGCCGATGCAATTATATTCAGGCAACAGGAGAGCCCATGCTTTTCATAAATTTCTGCTGTTTTGATACTCGATTTCTTAAACCCGTCATCAAAACTGAGGGTGATGATGTGGCGGTTATCTTTGCCTGGAATTACAAATCCCTGGGAGAGCAGTCCTAATGTGCCAGCTCCCAAGATCCTCAGGGCTTCCCTTCGCTTTAGATTCATAGGTTTATTGTTGCATCTCGGACAGGTACCTGGCTGCCCAGACATGGTTGATATTCAGTTCAACTGCTTCGTGAAACATGGCCTCCGCCTTTTGATCCATTCCCTTACCCATGTAACCCAGAGCCATCAGGTAACAGGCATCAGATTGCTTGTCATCAGGGGTTTCCCGTTCACCGAACTTGGCAAAGAAATCCGGATCGGCGGATCCAAGCCTTCTCTCTCCCAGTTCAATGAGCCGGTCAAAAATCTCTTCCGCTTCCTTCACCTTTCCTCTTTTTAGGAGCCCGCACGCCCTGTAATAGTAGTTCTCATCCAGCTGCATGTTTTGTCTTTCCACTACGCAGGAATCATAAGATGCTGCCGCAAGTCCCGCTTCCCCCATGGCTTCATACACCATTCCTTTGAAATAGTACACCTCTGCCGAGCGACCTCCGCGATAAGGTTTCGCAACCATCATATTGGAGGGGGACTCCCCCGCAAGATGCATATGTTCCAGCGCCTCATCGTAATTCTCCTGCTTCAGCTGCTCCCACCCCAGGATCAGGTGGGCATCTACATAGGAGTTATAAGCCTTGCTGACCCCTTCCCACTGTTTAAAATAGTTCTCATCCAGCACTTCCAGGGCATCCTCATAGCGTCCCAGTTGCACCATCAACATGACCTCCCTGGAAAGGGCATCAGAAACATTGTTGTGGGCAATCGCATCATGGTGTTCCTGCAACAATTGCAGCCGGGTTCCAGGATCCTCCCTGCCAGCTGCATGGATCAGGTCGACCTCATACAGGAGGCGCTGGTCATCCGGCTTGAGCGAAATAGCCTTCAAATAGTGCTCTACTGCCAGAGGGATGTTGTTGTTCACTTTGTATAATGCCATACCCAGGTTCCTGTGGGACAGCCAGTAGGTCCCGTCCAGCGAAATGGAACGTTCCCAGGCCTGCAATGCCCTCTCCGGTTGGAGGTCAAACAGAAGGTTCCCCAGGTAGAAGGGGGCCCTGTGGTCGGAGGGATTCACTTCGGACGCCTTTTCAAGGATAATGATGGACTCCAGCCTGAACGGAAAACAGTAATCGGGAGATAGCCTGGCGGCCGTTTGAAAGCGAGCCAGGGCCTGTTCCCGGTCGCCCCTCTCCAGCCAGAAATAGCCCAGAAAATAATAGACCATGGGTGAGACTTCAGGATCCTCCCTACCGCCCATGTAAACCTCTTCGAGTACCCGGATGGCATCCTCCATAAGGCCGGCGCCTGCATAATCCATGGAAAGCTCCAGGTAGGACTGTACGTTGTCCCCGATTCTCCTCCGAAGCACCTCCAGGGCCTGCTGGGCCACATGCTCTCTTCCGCTCTCAACGACCGAAAAATAGGTTTCACAAAGGCACCAGAAATCCAGCGGGTCCATATTCCTCACCCGGTCCGCTACCTCAATGGATCTCTCCGGATGATCCATGTTTCTGAATATGGCCGCCTGGAGGTTTAGTGCCTTGGTGTGATTGGCATTGGTGGAGAGTGCACGCTCCAGGTGTTGAAGGGCCTTCCCGAACTCCCGGTTTCTGCAGGAAAGTTCCGCAAGTTGCGTATAGGCAGCCGTATGGAATGCCTGGCTCCAGGTTGCCTGATAGAGGTTTTTAAAAGCACCGTCATAGTTCCCCTGGTATTTCTGGCACAATCCCAGGTAATAATAGGCTTCGCCGTCCTTTGGCTTTGTTTGGTTGGCAGTGATCCTGGCCACCGCTTGTTGGAGATAATTTTCTGCGGATTCAAACCGGCCATTACGCAGTTCCCTCAGGCCCATGGCTGTGTTTACCCTGTAATTCATCGGGTCCCTGGTCAGCGCTTCCATGTAATAGGGCTCCGGATCAAACGATGGATTGTAGAACTGTTCCAGCCTTAGCCCCGTCAGGAACAATTCCTCCACAGTACCGATCTCCTCCGGCGGACCCGGAGGGGTCACTGCTTGGGGCATCTCTTCCGGTACCCGGGAAACCTGCGTATATCGGATCAACTCTTCTCCTTCCTCTGAATGGAGTGCAAGGGTCAGCCTTGACGCTTCAGTGCCCCCGGGAACCTCAATGACACGCAGGTAAGGATTCCCAGGATCAATGTCGATGACCTCCGTGAAGATCTCCTTGCCCTGGTCAATGAGGGTAACCCTCGCATTGTCTCTTCTGGACGTGGTATTCACCCCTGCCCTGACGCTGTTCTCTCCCGCCATTTCCAGGTTCAGTGCAGCTTCCAGATTGGCGTTCTTCACACTTCCAATCTCCCTGATGGGATAAAAATATTGTCTCAGGTATTTTGTTTCATAGGGTTGCAGCCAGCTGTAATCGGGCTGGTTATCCGAATACCCCCCGACCATCAGCTCCAGTTCTGGCCCATCGGTTTCGGTGAGGGCTTCATCCCAAAGCTGCCCCCGCGGACCGGTGCTCCATGTCCAGAATTTCTTTCCGGGAGCGATGTGGTGGTTGGAATAGAGGATGACCCCGGCCTCTTTCCCGTGATCGTATCCCCCCACAAAATCATCCTCGTAGTTCCAGCAGAAGATACTGGTCCATTCGGGATGGTTCTTCCACCATGAAATGTCCACTCCGCCGCTGTAATCAACCCTGTTGTATACCTCACTTGCAATGGGCCAATGCACAAATTGATTCTTGCCGTGGTAGGTCCCGAATTGTGTGGAGGGAGGAAAAATAACCTGGTATTGTTCAGATGTATGCACCCCGGTATTGGCAAAATAGAGAAACGAATGGATGAAAGGCGTCCGGTTGTAGGGCCTGAAGGTGACCTCGTAATAGGATTTCCCTGGGTAGACCGTCACTCCGAGCATGAATTTCATCCGGTGCCTGATCTCCAGTTCACCGATCCAGACAGTGCTGCTCCCATCAGCATGCTCCTGCAGCACATAATCCACGGGCATAAAGGCGGTGGCCCGGTGGTGATGAGGGAAGTTCCATTCGATCCCCCCCGAGATCCAGGCTCCCAGCATACCAATCAGGCCCGGTTTGATCACATGCTGTTTATAGATAAAATCGTAATCGTTGGTCTTGTCCAGTGCCGCAAATAACCTCCCTCCGATTTCCGGCAACAGTTCGAGCCTGATATACTCATTTTCAAGAAATACCATATCGTACTCCTTTTGTACCCTGGTATCAGAAAGGCTCTCAAATATTGGATACGGGTAGACCCTTCCCTGTGCCCCCTGGTAAGCACGCCCCTCATAGAACCTGGGGATCCGGTCGGGCTCGTCCACCAGGTAGGTGGGAATGGTAACGGTCTCTTCCCATATTCTTACGGGAGGTCCCTGATCTCCAGCTTTCTGGGCTATCAGTCCGTTACCCTGCAACAGGGCCGCAAGCAAACATAAGCAGGAATACTTCGTCATGGCTCGATTTCAATTATTCGGTGTAGTTCCAAAGCAGTTCCATGGTCAGGCCTCCCGCCTTTTCCAGGTCGATGTATTCATAGCGGCCCGAACCCGGTTTTCCTTTTTCACCCCAGGTCCCTCCCATGGAGACTCTGAAGCCGCGGGCCTGGAAATCTGCAAGCACTTCGTCCATGTCACTGACGCTGAAGGCCAGGTGGTGGATCCCCTCTCCATGTTGATCAATGTGATCCTGGTACACGATGGGGGGTTTGACAGGGATGCACCATTCGTAGCTTATGGACCCGTGCCGCTGCCACCCCTGTATTAGATCGTGTTCGGCATACTGCCCGTAATAGTGGGGATCGCCAAGCTCTGGATGGTTGATCTGAAATTCCGGCTGGCCCAGCATGTGCCAGAACAGCGATACGGGTTCCGGATCGCTTATGGCAAATGCGTACTGGTTAAGCTTCAGGTGGTGGCGGTTTTCACCCGTGAATTCAGGGGGCTCTTCAATCCCACCTCCCCGGGTGAATCCGAGGATGTACTTTCCCTCCGATTCCGTATCCATCAGTACAAAACCGAGGTTCCCTGCCGAGGTTTCAATCCTGATGCGGTCAAGGATCCCCACACCAAGGTCATCCAGGCGCCGGATCTCCTGGTCCTCTTCATTGGCACCAGGGGCCCTGTGAACCAGGCTCACCGCTCCATCCCCGTGGCGTTCGTGAAAGTTCGTCAGTACGGAGTTGCCTTTAAGGGGCTCGATCCAGTTCACCACCGCACCCCCCAGGTTGGCCCTTGCCAGCCTGATCTTTGATTTCTTTCCGGTGGTTTCCGATATCAATAGGGCTTTGCCCAGATCCTGGAACTGGGAAAAACCAAGTTCTTCATATTGGGTCATGGTGTTTTCAAGGTCTGAAACCATCCACAGGACCTGGTCCACATGGTTGTAGAAATCCGGGATGCCCTGTTGCCTGGCAGCACTGGTAAGCAGAACCCAGGCGCTGATGAAAAATATGATCTTATACATGGTCATTTCTGTTTATCTGGTGGAAAGGATCAGGTTTTCAGGAGGCACACCCAACGAGGAGGCAGTCAGTAATATCTCACCCCCCTCCCGGGTTGATTTGACCACCACCAGGCACCTTCCCTGGTAAGCCCTCCTTTGCGTCAGCTGGTAGCTTTCCGGGCTCATGGGATCTGAACTGGCCACCGCCACGATGGTGCCGGGACCTTCAATGCCAAACTGTACCAGGTTTGTGGCGGTCCTGTTCCGGTGCCCCGCTGCATCACGGAGTTCAACCGTAATAAAGCTCAGGTCCTGATTGTCGGCCTGCAATTGATCCCGGTCCGCACTCAGGTGTATGGTTTTCGGTGCACCTGCAGTGTGGAGTTCCCAGGAATCGATCTCCTGATCACCGCTGTAGGCGACCGCCTTTAACACCCCGGCCTCATAGGGAACCTCCCAGCGTGCAATCCACTGGGTTTCCCGGCTGGTTTCCTTTATTCCCAGCGATTTCCCGTTCAATAATAGTTCAACCCGCTCATAGGCGCAATAGACTTCGACATTCAGCGGTTTTCCTTCAAAACCTTCCCAGTTCCAGCGGTCCGTCACATCCTGCCAGTGCCATTTGCTCCAGTCTTTGCGGTCAGGATTCACCTCAAATGAGGGTTCGGGCGGTTGAACAAAGATGGAGAGCAGCTGTCCGGAGTTCCATAGTACATCCCTGTAGTAGGATTGGGGCCGTTTGATTCCGCAGATATCAATGTCCCCGCAGTAGGCGTTGCTCCAGGGATAAAAACTTCCCTCATGGGGATATCCCCGCCAGCCTATGCTTGCCTCCCCCAGGTAATCGAAGCCGGTCCAGACAAAATCCCCGAAGACATAGGGATGGTCCACCACATCCATCCAGGCTCCGAAGGCAACCAGCGGATAGGATTCCGAACAGTACATGATCCTGTCAGGAACCCGCCTGTGGTCAAGATCAAAAATACTCTCCCTGCCGTGGTCTCCTCCGAAGGAATAGTTATAACCCGCCAGGTCGAGTGTGGCAAAGTAGGGATCCTTGTCCGGACCAAGCCCGTTCACCGCTGATGTGACCGGCCTTGTGGGGTCCAGTCCGCGGATGAATCCGGCCAGCCTTTCTGAAGTGGCAACTCCCTCAGGCTCTCCCCTTTCCGGGATCTCATTCCCTGTGCTCCACATGATGATGGAGGGGTGATTCCGGTCCCTCTTCACCATGCTTGCTACATCCTTTTCCCACCACTCATCGAAGAACCGGTGGTAATCCATTGGATTCTTTTCCCTTCGCCACATGTCAAAGGCCTCATCGATGACCAGGATTCCAAGCCTGTCACAGGCATCCAGGAAAGCGGGTGAAGGAGGATTGTGGGCACAGCGGATGCTGTTGAACCCGCTGGCTTTCATCAGCTCTACCCTGCGTTCTTCGGCACGGTCATAAGCAGCGGCACCCAGCGGGCCGTTATCATGGTGCATGCAGCCTCCCTTCAGCAGCAGGTTCTTCCCATTCAGGAAAAATCCCTCCTGTGTAAAGGCGATGGACCTGATCCCGAAGGGGATCTCCACCCTGTCCATCACATTGGACCCACCCTCTAGGATCTCTGTGACCGAATGGTAGAGCACCGGGGATCCGGGTTCCCATAGAAAGGGTGAACGCACTTCCAATTCCTGATTGACCTGCAGCGGGCGCTGGGGCTCGGCGGTCACCTTCCGGGAGTGGCTGGTCACTTCTGCCCCCGATCGATCCATGATTTTGGTAACCACCTCCACCTCTGCGGGATGGTCGGTCTCATTGATGATCTCATTTGAAACTACCACGATCGCAGATTCTTCACCTGCATCCGGGGTAGTAATGGCGGTCCCCCAGGTGGAGACATGCACTTGTTCCGTGGCAATCAGCCAAACATGCCGGTAGATCCCCGATCCGGTGTACCAGCGGCTGTTTTTTCCCTCATTCCTGACCCTGACAGCCACCACATTCCCATTGCCTGACTGGAGTTCATCAGTAATATCAAACCAGAAACTTGTATACCCGTAGGGATTATTGCCCAGGTGCCTGCCATTGATCCAGACATCGGCATCCATGTAGACTCCGTCAAACTGGAGTGAGACACGCTTGTTTTTCCATGCACCTGGTATCCTGAAGGCTTTCCTGTACCACCCGGTCCCTCCTGTAAAATAGCCAGTACTGATCCCCCCTACCGCCCCGGGATCCAGGGGGCTGTCGGTCCCCGGCAAATCCTCTATGCTCCAGTCATGGGGCAGGTCCAGGCCTCGCCAGGAGGCATCGTTGAAAACCGGATCTTCAGCGCCTTCCGCATCTCCACGGAAAAATTTCCAATCCGCATCGAACATAAGTTGCACCCGGGGGCCCTCCATATCAGCATATGTGAGGGACTTATCCTCGCGGGACGTGGAGCATCCGCTCATGATCCCCAGGACAACGAATGCAACCAGATGTAGTTGAGAAACTTGATTCATAGTTAAAGGTTTTTCAATAATTGTTATATTCCACGGCCCCGATGTCAAATTTTTCACCTGCTGGAATGGGGGTGTCCAGGATATCCCTGGCACCCGGATCCAGCTGGAAAAGCTCCCTGAGATTGAGTCCCCCTTCGATCAATGGCGAACCATCCATGGGGAGATACCCCGAAAGGTGATCCTGGTCGATCAACTGGGGATCGGTAACTTCCATCACCCCCGCCCTGGCAAGCTGTGGTTCATTGTAAATCCCCACAAAAACGTCATCTAACATCTCCTTTCCGGTGGCGCTTGCCCAGGCCTGCAGGTCCTTATGTCCGAGAAAAGAAACATCCCCGGAAAGGTTCCAGTAAAGGTTCCCCAGGAATGTTTCATCCCGGATGGATTTGCCTCCGGAGACCAGGGCCCCCTGGTAGACGAAAATATTATTAAAGAACCGGTAACCGGGGTAATTGTCATACAACCAGATGTTGCTGCCCTCTTGTTGGCTGTTGTAGAACGTATTGTTATAGATCTGGCAATTGCGCATGATGCCACGCAGATCATTCTTCCATATCCCCACTGAGCCTCCGTTGATCTTGCCATCGTTCATGCTGATGTTGTACCTGACAGTGTTGTTCTCCCAGGGCTTGGCGGCACCGAACTCGTAGAGCCCGAATCCGGCACCCTCGTTGTGGTGGGATATGCAATACTGGATGGTCGAATTGGATACCCCACCGTCGAAGTCAAAACCGCCACCGTCGGCCGCCACCGGATTGGTGCGATTGTGATGGGCTATACAATACTGAATGGTGAATCCGGTACAATCCCAGATCCAGATCCCCACGGGTCCGTTCCCGGTCCATACCATATCCCAGCCATTGTTGAATGCCTCGCAATACTCGATGATCCCGTTTTTTACTGAAGAGGCAAGGATCCCATTCCCGCTGTGATTCTCAAGCACCGTAGGGTCACCAGGATTATTCTCGGCAACGCAGTAACCGATATAGAGGTTGTGGTTATCATAGTTTACAGGATCACCCATGGTGGTGCCCGTCACATGGATGCCCGCAAATCCGTTCTCATGCGCATACACGTGGGTGATCCGGGCATCGTTGCACTGGTGCAGGCGTACCCCGCTGTGCTGAAATCCTTGGACATCCAGCTGATCCAGGATCACAGCATCACATTGTCGGACCAGCACCCCATCCGCAACGTTTCCGGAGGACCTGCCCGATCCCGTGACCTCCAGCAATTCTATGGTCAGGTGGTTGCAGCTGTCAGCAATGATGCCTTCCCGGTTCAAACCGTTGACAATAGCTCTCCCTTCGCCGTAGGAGGCAAGGCGGACCCTTTTCTCAGGAGTTCCTCCGTCCTCTGCTGAAAGTTCGATGGTTCCGGTGAAAATATCCCCACCCCTCAGCAGGATCTCATCCCCCGGTGAAAAATCAGTCTGATTGATCTTTTCGATGCTCTTCCATGCCTGTCCCTCGGTTTTTCCGGAATTGCGATCATCCCCCTCCGAACTTATGAAGTAGGAGGTGTGGCCGGTATCAGCGGAGTCCTCACAGGCGGGTAATCCAACCAGGGCCAGCGTCATCGCCAGGCCTTTTATAAAATATCGAATCATGGTTTGGTCAGCTTCAGCTGGGTATAGGGTACATAAAACAGGTTAAGAAGGGGCTGTCCGGAGACAACCCCTTCGATTCCAGGTTATTCCTAACCAGTCGCTTTCACTGTAAACAGCAAAAGCAGAGGGTACTACTACCGCTAATCTTTAATGAACTTGGCCTTGTGAACAATCCCGTTCTCATCGGTGGCATTGATGAAGAAGATGCCCTTTCCAAGTACCGAGATGTCCAGGATCCTTTCCGGTGTATCCAGGTTCATCTGTAATTGTCCCAATGCGTTGTAAATCTCCACCCTGTGGAGTGGTATCTGCAGGCTCAGGTACAATACCTCCGAAGCCGGGTTGGGATAGGTGTAGAGGTCATACTGTACCAGATCCTTGTTTATTCCTATTGGTTCGGCAATTCCATAGAAGAAATCATCGAAATAGGTCCAATCCGCATGGGCATTGTCAAATTCCTGTTTTTCAGGGGTGATGTATTCCGGTGAATCACCCATGTCATTGTCCAGGAACATGGTCAGCGTCCCCCCGATATCCGTGTTGGGATTGGTCCAGTTCAGTGTCGCCTCTGTCCATTCGGCCACTGCCGGTAATTCCCAGTACGCGCCCAGTGAATTGTAACTGGTACTCAATGTATCAATCAGGTAGACATCCTCTGTGATGTAGCGCAATCCTTCGACCACATACATGGTATCCACCACAACCGGATTAGCTGCTGTTCCAGTGGCTACCATAAAATCATCCACAAATCCCAGGTCCGCTGCATCATAAGTGCCGATCAGGTTAAAGCTGAGCGAAGCCGGAGAATCAACTGATGAATCTGCCAACCAGCTCCCCTGTGTATACTCATACCTGAATCTGGTCCAATATTTCGAATCCAGTTCCCACGTAATACCATCCGCGTCTGCGGCGACACCTTCAGGTACAATCCCATCCGGATCACCCACCAGGTCGTATTTTGTTGCAGATCCCAGGTTCAGGATAAACTGGAGTTTCCCGATGTACATAAACTCCCAGATATAACTGGTGCCGTCCTGCACATTTACGTAGCCTTCGGCTCCTCCCCAGTTCGGGTCACCCGGCAACCAGAGTGCCTGCGGCTTCGACCAGCTCTCGTCCCCTTTGGTTGCTGCATCCCAGTCATCCCAGCCCCAGTTATCAGATCCAGACCAAACCCAGGCATCCTGTGTAAGTCTCAGGTTCGATTCATCATCAAAATCCTGAGAAGCAAGTATAGTCTCTGTTGCCAGGGTCATGGTATCGATCATCATTTCCATGATCACCTGTCCCTCACCCAGGTCAGCCACAGTAAAGGTATCAACAAAAGAATCGACGGTATCAACAATCATGCCCACCGTATCGAGCTCATAGATCGGGTTATCCAGGTCCTCCCACAACATTGAGCCGCCGGGAAGCGGGAATTCCTCCTGGGTGACCCCGTAGTCGTCATAGAATTCAAGTCCTACCTTGGCACCATTGCCCTTGTACCAGAAACTGATCTCCATGTCCTCCCCTTCTGCTCCCAAAGCAGGCAGGTAATAGGTCACGTTTACGTCCATGTCGGAGGTGTCATTTTCCTCGGAGACAGTCATGTAATCGATGAGCCCCAGGCTCTGAATCCCTGCATCGGTATGGTTCTCCAGATAGGAAAGATAAGCGGTTGCATCGGGAACATCCCAGATAGAGACGTTGAGGGTCCACTCCACGTTGAGGTCCTTTAATTCGAAATCACCGTTAATAAACCCGAAGGGTTCTTCACCGGCATACTCCCCGTCATACCACTCACCATAATAGAAATCGTCCAGGAGAGCCGGGGCGAATTCACCAAACCACATGCTTGTGTTGCCCCACCCGGGCAACGTTCCCGGGAAATCCCACACAAATTCGAAATAGGTCCAGTCCTCGGTAAATCCGTCCGGTCCGCCGAACCAGAACTGAAGTGCATCCTGTCCTTCACCACCCCAGCCGCAGGAGTCAGCCCCGGTATACTCTGCCAGTTCCCATGGCAGTTCCTCGTAAGTAATACCCGCATCACGGTAAAGGAAGTTCCAGTAGTTGTTAAAATACCCCTTATACCAGAAACTGGCCTTAAATTTCTTCTCTTCATGTCCACGTATGGGATAGGAAACCCAGATCCAACCTCCCGGATCAAGCAACATGGCAGTATTTCCGGAATGTGCATCTTCATTGGTCAGGAAATACTCCGGATGGGATACGATCCCCCCCCCATACCAGGTGTAAGTCCAACTTCCGTACCAGAAAATGGGATTGAGATCATGCTCCATGTTGGGATTCTGGATATAATTTGCAGGTATATCCTGGGCCCCCAACCGGGCCTGCCATCCCAGCATGATCAGGATGGCAAACATCAAAGAAAGTACATGTTTTGTTTTCATAAGCGTGTAATTTAAATTAATTAAACCATTGAAAATTAGTAATATATCGTTATTTTATACGCAATGGCAAATACCAGTTCGCGGGATCCATGAGCCGGTTGCGAACCTCCTCTTTCTTCTTCTCATCCGGAAACTTGGCCGCTACCCTGTCAGCCAGGTAAGCCGGATCCTCACGGTGTCGGGCGATCCGCATCAGGTCGAACCAGCGATGTCCCTCAAAGGCAAGTTCCAGGGCCCGTTCCTCCATAATCAGATCTTCCACAGGTTCGACAAAGCGAGGATCTTCCACACTCATTCCCTTTACATTGGCCCTGGTCCGGGTTCCTGTGCCCCATGCCGATTTGTAAAGGAGACCGTCATTCAGGTGGGAAATTGCATCCTCAGTTTTTCTTAACCGTGCATAGGTTTCACATGTTTTCAGGTGATAATCAGCGGTCCGGTAAACGATCAGTCCAGCATCGTTGTCAAACGGCTCCCGGTACAGGGAATATTTATATACAACGGGCCTCCCTTCAATGCTGTCATAGGAGACCCCCTTCCCCCTGCTCAAATCACCCCGGGTACCCCGCTCCACATCCGGGTAGACCTCGTACCGGATCACCTGCTGGGCCTGGTAGGCCCTCAGGATGTAATCCGTTGGACGGACCAGGTAGTCACCCCCCTCCCCGTAAAAGAAGAGGCGCTGCAGGGTATGTTGCTGGTTATAGAGTTTCGAAAATGGGATCACAAAAATGGTCAGGGTCTCAAATGTGGTGGAGCTGTAGTTGAACTGGAAAAGAGTCTTCCAGTTGATGTCCTGAAAATCCCATGCATTGATGTAGGGAAGGCGGGCAGTCCCCGAGAATCCTTCCTCGGCCAGGATATTGGCCACCCGGTCAAATGCTTTCTTGGCGAAAGCATAATTATTCCTCCACAAATAGATATCACCCTGGAGCGCCCAGTTGGTAAATTTATTGAACCGGATTGCAAAGAAAGGGCTCTCTTCAAGCATGTTCAGCTCAAAGGTGTCCAATTCAATGATCTGTGAAAGGATGGTATCCAGAATATAATCCTCGGTTTGCATGGAATCCAGCTTTTCTTCCAGTGAGAGTCCCAGCTGATAATCACTCAATGGTTCCTCAAAATAGGGTGCCCCTCCATAGATCTGAACCATTTTAAAGTATACCCAGGCCCGTATCAATTTCATTTCAGCGACGTAGGTATTGTATTCCAGGTCAGAGATATTCTCATCTTTATCCCGGGCAAGGTGGATCTTATGCAGGATCTCATTGCAATTGACAATGATCCTGAAGAATGCCGACGGGTCCGCATAAATGTTGGCCAGGTCGGGGATATGTTCATTGATCTGGCGCAGATCATTCCCGGCGTTTTCAGTCACAGTCAGCAGATCACCCTGCAGTTCTCCAAGAATCACCAGTTGCTGGGCCACCTCCTGCAGCAGGGCGTAAACTCCCATGACAGATGCGCGGGCTGAGAATTCATCCACAAATGCCAGGTCCTCGGGAAGGAGACTGTCATTGGGCAGGTCAAGCAT
This sequence comes from Bacteroidota bacterium, assembly GCA_024640885.1. GTDB lineage: Bacteria > Bacteroidota > Bacteroidia > Bacteroidales. The sequence goes on from JAHEEC010000030.1 coordinate 15,990, forward strand.
CTTCTCACAGGAGAAGGTCAAAAAAATCCCGAAAAGGATGCTACCTGCCACTCCGTATTTTGTGTTTTTCCTCATTGGATATCCCATCGCTGTTTATAAACCTACCTTTAATCCGATGATCACTGATCTGGGTTGAGGGATCTTTCCGTAATCAATCCCCTGTCCCAGGACCCCGTTTATGTAACTGAATTCCGGATCGTAACCCAGGTACCCGGTGGAGGTGATCAGATTACTCCCAGTGATATAGATCCTGAGGCTGTTGATAAAGGAGATTGCACGCGCAAAATCATAGGATAGCGTGACCGAGCTCAACCGAAAGAAGGAGCCATCCTCGATCCATCGGCTTGAGAACCTGTTGTTTCCCAAAGGATCCCCAAAAGTGGCCCGGGGAAGTCCAGTCTCCTGCCCCTCCATGTTCCACCTGTTATACACTGCAGTGCTCTGGTTGTTATAACCCGACATGGATTCCAGCTGGGAACGCATGTAGTTGAAAACATCGTTCCCGGCCGTGTACTGTAACAGGAATTCCAGCGAAATCCCCCTGAATGAAATCCGGTTATAGAGTCCGGCGATGAAATCGGGATGAGGATCCCCGATCACCGTTTTGTCGGCCTCATCAATGATGCCATTCCCGTCCATGTCTTCGAAATGCACATCCCCGGCATTGAACCTCCTGCCCGATTTATCGGAGAGGCCGGCTGCATCCGCTTCCTGTTGGGTAGTGAATATGCCCAGTGACCTAAAGCCGTAAAATAACCCCATGGGCTTGCCCACCTTGGTGATTTTTTCCCCTCCGGAAAAGGAGGTAATGATCTGCTCATCGGGAAGGGATAATACCTGGTTCCTGTTCACTGAAAGATTGGCATCCACTTCCCACTTGAGGGATGAAACCAGGATCTTGCCATAGGCGTTGATCTCAATCCCTTTGTTTTCGCAGGAGCCCCCGTTGGTCATATAGGATTCAAATCCATAGTAGGTTGGCAGTGTCCTGAAAGTGATCATGTCATCTGTAACCTCCCTGTAAAGGTTGGCATTGAACATCAGCCTCTCATGGAACATGGAAAGATCCACCCCGAGGTTGCTCTTTTTCACGGCTTCCCATTTTAATCCCGGATTATACATCCCGTGCAGCGTAAAACCTGTGATGGAGTAATAGGGCACTGTTTTGTAGTAAAGACGGGTGTAATAATTGGTAAAGTCATCACTGCCCACGACTCCGTATGAGGCGCGGATCTTCAGTTCATCCAGGGCGCTGATCCCATCCAAAAACTGCTCAGAGGAGATCCTCCACGCAACGGCACCGGAGGGCAGTACTGCAAACGGGAAGCCTGAAATTGCAATACCTTCATTCACCTTGTTACCGAATTTGGACGAAGCATCCAGAGAGAGATTTGCCAGAAAGATATACCGGTCATTGAGAATATAACTGGCGGTTAAATAATAGTTTAGCCAGCTCCATCGATCCTCCGATCCGAATACGGATTTCTCGTCAGCCTTCCCCGAGTTCAGATCCTTGAATTCATCCGTAGCCGAGTTCTGGGCACTTCCGGCATCCTGCATCAGGTTATTCATATTATACCTGGCCCCCGCATCCACAGTCAAATCGTGAATGTACCCGAAAAGGTTCCGGTAACTGACCCTTACATCACCCAGGATTGAATAATACTGGTTCACCAGTACCATCATGGATCGCTCGGCAGAACCGTCTCCCTGGGCGGCCATGCCCCAGGAGGGGATGAAAATCTTCTCATTGGATTTGAGCCGATCCAGTCCGAACTGTGCCCTGGCCGTCAGGTGATCGGTGATCTTGACGGTAAGGTAGGAGACTCCCAGGAACTTGGAAGTTTCATCGGATGCTTCCAGGTCATTTACAATCGCAGCAGGGTTGCTCAGACCAAAGTCTGCCACATCATCAAAGATGGGCAGGCTGGTACCCTCCTGGTCCTTCTGATACACGGTGAGCATGGGAGATTTGATCAGGCTGGCGAAAATCGGGTTGGTCTGAGGTGAAGCACCTGTCTCCATGAGCCCGTATTTACCAGCTGTATAACCCAGGTTGAACCCTATATCCAGCCGTGAAGAGACCTGGACCACTGAATTGAACCGGAAATTAAAGCGGTTGTAGAAGGTATTTTGAATGATGGCTTCATTGGACAGGTATCCACCGGAGATGGAGTACCTGGCCCGCGCATCACCTCCCCTGACGGTAAGGTGGGTATCATAAAGGGTTCCGTTCCTGAAGACCTCATCCTGCCAATTGGTGTTGTTCTCATACCTGGTCCGGTAAAGATAATTGGGATCGTAGGCCAGGAAAGGGTATTGAGTGAAGATCTGATCGCTGCTCAATCCTGCTCCCAACATCTGCTCCATAACGTAAGAGCTGAAATGGGAGGCATCCATCACGGGGATTTGCGGTGGAGCGGTTGCGAGCCCCCCCGAAACAGATACATCCAGGGTGGTCTTTCCTCCCCTTGGAGGATTGGTAGTGACAAGCAGGACACCGTTTGCAGCCTTGATCCCGAAATGACCGGCCGATGCAGCATCCTTAAGCAGAACAATGCTCGAGATATCTCTTTTATCGAGGTCTGCCAGCGGATTGTGCTGGAATCCCTGGATCACCGGGTTTTTAAATCCCTCCTCCATCATGATCATGCCGTCCACCACCACCAGGGGCAGGGAAGAGGAGTAGAGCGAAGCGTATCCCCTGGAGGTTTGGAACGCGCCTTCACCCGGCATTCCCGATCGGTTAATCACCTGCAGACCGCTCAACCTGCCCTTGAGGTCCTGGCAGAATGAGGGATTGGGCGACTGGCCAAGATCCGTCAAGCGGAAGGACTCGGCAGCACCTGAGATATTCTTCCTGGGAATCTCTGAAAAGAAGAGGTCCGTTGGATCGTCTATTGAGAGGTCCCCCTCTTCCAGCATCCAGACTTCAATAGATTCCCTGCCATGGACAAAAATGGTCTTATCTTTATATCCGGGATATGAAAACAGTAATTGCTCCCTTCGGTCCGTCAGGAATATTTCAAAATTCCCGTCTGGCCCGGAGCGAACCGGATCGGACTGGGTATTGGCAGAACTGATCCCCATATCCCCGATTGGCATCCCGGTTCTGGCCGAATGGACCGTTCCGGTGACCAGGTACTCCGCATCCTGTCCCATCAGTGGAACAGCAAGCAAACAGGCCCAAAGAAGGGCCGGCCGGCGGAAGGTAATGAACCTATGGAACATAGATTTCATCGGGTATCAGTTTGATGTAGTCCACATATATCGAGTTATATCCTACCAGGGGAAGCTCATCCACGATGGTGATCCTGACCAGTTTGGTTCCGAATTCACTGAAAGTATAAGAGCCGGAGATCACAGGATTAAAATTGCCTTTTGCCCAATTGTCCACCGGATCTCCCACGGGCACAAAAGCCCCGGTCTCCTCATTCCTGACCGAGATCTGGTAGTGGGACGGCCCAAGTTTGGGTCCCGACCAGACGATCCAGTAGGTGGTCTTCAGGACCATGTTTACCGTGAATTCGATGTAATCACCCACAAACTGGCAGCCATACCACACGTAGGCACCGTCAGAGGCCCTGGTATCATTTCTCTGTTCGATGGGGTAGATGGTGTTGGAAACTGACCTGTTCTGTCGCCTTTCGCATTCAATGGTTATGGGAAGGAGGAAGTAACTTTTGGGTATCAACATGTTACCCAGAAAATGCGCCACCCCGTTGCTCATCTCCAGGTCTGTTTCGGTGAATTGAAGATTGGCTCTTTCAATGGTCTTACCGGTGACCGAGGTCAAGGTATCAGGAAGTTCATCCTTGAAGTATGCCCCTCCTGTAAAGCTCCCGCTGAATGTGATAAAGAGCAGCTGGCTGTAAGTCTCTTCATCCAGGTCATCGATCGCTCCAAAGTAAACCGAGACGTCATCCAGTGCTTCCCTCACATCAGGATTTGACGGGATAAAACCGGTATAGGGTTCAGCCTCATTGTTAAGGCCGGCCACCTCGTCAAGGAAGTAGTTCTCCTCTCTCCAGATGGTATCATAGATCGCATTGCCGTTGTCATCCACTCCGATCCTCTCGCTTTTATCATAGTCTATGAACCGTTTATCCATGGAGTTCAGAAAATCCTGAAGGATGCTGTAAGAGGTATCCAGGGCCATAATGTACTCGTAAAGATTGGGCTTGGGAATTAGCATCTGTTCCAGCTCATGAACTACCCCGTTCTGACAGAAATTATCCACATTCTCCATATTGATCCTGGATTCAAAAATGCTGTATTGATTCTCTCCGGATGCATTCATATCGAGATACTTACCTATATACGTCAGCAGTTCCTGATCGGCAAAATCGTGTGAAAACAGCCTTGAATAAAGAATGTGGAACCCGATAATTCGCTCCCACTCCTCGTCGGTATATTCAGCCATTCCGTCAAAAGCATCGTTCACTGGAACAAAAAGTGTGAAAAACTGGTTCCTGGTCAGCATCTCATCATATCCGTACCTGATCAGTGCATCGTGGAAACGGCTGAAATTCTGGTTCTGGCCTATGAGCTCAAGTACATTATTCTCGATCTGTTGAGGGCCACTGTGATAATAACCTTCCCAGCTGTCATTGAGGGTGCAAGAGGGACTCAATCCCTGAATAACCAGGATCATCAGGGAACCTGCAAGCCGGATCTTTCGATATGGATTACTCCTGCTCATGTTTCTATTCAGTGATCGGCCATAAAGCCAGGTAATCAAAAACTCCATACCCGTTCTCCAGGGAGACAAACCGGAGGGTATGTGAATTGGTTTCTGTCAGCAACAACCTTCCCATGTACTGACTTGTATTGTAGTCATATTTCCATTCCTGTCCGGGCCATCTTTTATTGTGGACAAAACTGAAGGTTTCCCCAAGCCGGGCTCCATCCCAGAATGCCTGTGCCCATCCAGTATTGGTCTGATAACTTGCCCAGTGGAAATAGACATCATATTTTCCCCGGATGACCGGTGGAAGGGCAAACTCAACTGACCAGCCTGCCCGATCCCTGGTGGTTTGCAGATTGGTCTCCCCGTCGGAAAGAATGGAGTTCCTGAAATAGATGCCCGTATTCTCCGCTTTGATCCCGTTTATATCTTCCAGCTGTAATTCTGAATATTGTCTTCCGATGCTGATCCCCTGGTAATTGGTAAGGTCGATGATCATAAAGACTGGTGCAGGTTCAAAGGGTTCAAGGAGCTTGTCGATCTGGTGGAATGTACCATTCTTAGCCTGGCGGTTGGATCCCTCCGGAATTACCATTACGAAATGCTCCGGGGAAACTTCATCCTTGTGCTGATTAAGGAGGATATCGTTGTCGATGGAGACATTGATCAGCAAGTTGGAGGCAAGGGTCGGGTAGTTAAAGGTATCCAGGTCATTGAGGAACAAGAGGTCAGGGATTATATGGTAGGCCACATATTTATACAGCCCATTGCTCTTTTCCGTGGGATCGTCTGAATCGGAATAGCGCTCAACCAGGTCCTCCACACCTGAAATACCGCCACTTGCATAGGTTTCATCCGATTCCACAAAAATGGTGAACCTGCTGCGAAAATTGATCTCTTCATTTACCTTGATGGTAATCACATCCAGGCTGTCGTCAAGTCCGGTGATTTCCAGCGCATCACAGAAGATTGTAAAAGTGCCCTCCTCCAGCAGTCGGTCTACGATGGACCCTACGATGGGGGTGAGAACCCCGTTAATCCTGTGTATAATCCCGTTCTCCACATTTATATCACGATGCGTGATCATGGCATCATTGACCAAAATGGTCTCCAGCCCCCCTTCGGAAAAGGTGACCACCAGGTGGTCACCTGAAAAGGTGGTGTCCTGGATCACCCCATCCCTGAAATAGGAACTTTCAATCTCAATGTTCAGCAGATGGTATTTGACCAGAGTGATCAGGTAATCCATCTCAAACTGGTCTACCGAGCTCTTCCCGTTTTCCTCAAGGAAGGTACCGAAGGCTTCGTCATCGGGGGCAAACAGGGTATAGTGCCCGTATGCATTCAGGGTTGATTTCAATCCGGTGATTTCCAGGATACTGATAAAAATACTGTATTGATCCGCATGCTCCTCCAGGTAGTCGGAGATAAGCAATTCCTCATCTTCAAAGAAAACCTCGTCAAACTTCTCCTTTTTACAACCCCCTGCCATCATCACAACGCATACCAGGATACCGGTCAGGAGTTTGTATGTTTCGGTTTTCACGATCATTTCTCTACTGGTTTTCATAATAAGGGTTCTGCACCAGTTTGTTGTTCTGGTCCATCTCGTCCTGGTGGATGGGGAGGAACCAGCTGTTGGGATTGGAATATTTGCTCCGGATAATCTCAGCCTCTTCATAGGTCTTGTTGGCAGCAAGGATCTCTACCATCAGGCCCACCCGTTCGTATCCGTTTCTTTTCCCGAATCTCACCAAATCGAACCACCTTTTACCCTCTCCACAAAACTCCTTGGCCCGCTCCTCCAGGATCAGTTCTTCCAGATCATTCTTATTGGGGATGTTCGAGATGGGCTCAACAAGTGCACGGGCCCTGACCAGGTTCACCAGGTCCACGGCCTCTGACAGTGCACCCTGCTGCACCATCGCTTCTGCTTTCATGAGCAGGACATCGGGGTACCGGTATACGATCCAGTTGGCATCACTCTCTCTGTTGCCGGTACGGTAACCGCTGGCAGATGCCCCTGTAGCCAGGCTAGGAAGACCTTCGGTACCCACATATTTCCAAAGCACGTGGGAGGTTTCAAACCTGTACCATCCTGCGCCTGAATAGTCCCAATAGGTCCGGTTCCCCGCCCTTCGATCGCTGGGATATTTCTCGAATTCCTTGACGAAATATGGGGAAACCCTGAACTCATCGTTCCCATCCGGAAAGGTGTCGTCTCCAGGATTCGGCGCCATCATCCGGTATAGCAGGTTGGTCTGGTCCAGGTCCTTATCGAACTGGATCTCGAAAATGCTTTCGTTGGAATTGCCGGGAAAAAAGTTCATGAACCAGTCCTCCCCGTCTATCATCCCGTACAATCCGCTGTTAATTACTTTGTTGCACGCATCAATGGAAGCCTGGTACTTTTCAAAATAGAGGTAGATATCAGCCATCAGGGCATAGGCCGCCCCCTTTGTGGCCCTGCCTTTATCATACTCAAGCCTGCCATACGAGGTGGGCAGGTACTGAACCGAACCGGTCAGGTCATCTATGATCTGCAGGAATATGGTTTCTGCAGGGGTTACGGCCGGATAGTAATCCTGAGCATCATTTTCCGATGCCTCCAGGACCAGCGGTACATCCCTGAAGATCCGAACAAGGTAAAAATAGCACAGGCTCCTGACAAACAGAGCTTCAGCTTCGAATGCCCTGCTTTCGTTTTCATTAAAGCTCTGATCCCGGTCCACCACCTGTGGGGAGAATTTCAGTACCGTGTTGGCAAAATTGATGGTTCGGTAGAGCTGGTTCCACCGGTTAAGTTCATTTTCCGGGTAGATGAATCCATCCATGATTTTCCGGTCCTCGGTGCTGATATTTACCCCGGGAACCATCAGGTCACCCCTCAGTTCACCCCATTTAAAAAGCAATTCAATGGTTCCTGCCAATTCTTTATAGGTACCGGCCACTACCGCCTGTACATCTTCTCCCGTCTGCCAGAATTCTTCCCTGATCAGTTCGCTCTCTGGTTCCAGATGGAGCCAATCGGAGCATCCCCAGATCAGCATTGTCAGGACTACAAGCCAGCACGTTTTCCTCAGTTCGTTCATCCGTCAGAATTTTACATTGATGCTTAAAATATAACTCTGCGGCGGTGGGGTATCTGCGTTATCCTCGCCTATGAAAAAGGGGTCATTGCTCAGCATGGGAACCTCGGGATCCACACCCGTATACCGTGTCCATGTATATAAATTGTAGACCATCATATGCAGCTTAATCTCCTTGAGCCCAATTTTCGGGGCCAGTTTTCTGAAATTATAACTGATGCTTGCACTCTTAAACCTGACAAAGGAACCGTCCTCCACGAACCGGTCTGATCCCAGCCAGTTGTATCCCTGGTTGTACAGGGCCCTTGGGATATCAGTCACGTCCCCCTGCCTCCGCCACCTGTTCAGCACTGAGATGCTCTGGTTGTTCCTGCTGAACATATTTTCATTTGACATCTTTGTCATGTTGACGATATCCTGACCCAGCCTGTAATGGAAGAAAAGCGTCACCACCAGGTTTTTCCAGGAGACTTTCGATCCGAATCCCCCGATGAAGTTAGGGTTGGAGTCGCCCAGCCATATGATATCAAGTTCATTGATCAGTCCATCGTGGTTGATGTCCCTGTAAATGGCATCCCCGCCCCTGAAACGGTAGCCGTCAGCGTTGCCGTATCGCATGTAGAGGGGTTTGCCTTCCAGGTCAAGGATGCTGTTCCCATCGGCATCCCTCGCCACTGCATCGGCATCGGTGGGGAATACGCCCAGGTACTGGAATCCATAGAAAGCTCCGATGGGATGGCCCTCCACGGCACGCCTTGCATACTGACCATTATCTCCTTCGGATTCAAACTCGAAATCGAAATTTTCGGGGATTTCCGTTATTTTGTTCTCATTGTGGGCAATGTTGAAATTAAAGTCCAGATTGAATGATCCCCGCTTGACCAGGTCGGTGACAAACATGACCTCCCACCCCCTGTTATCCATGGAACCCCAGTTTCTGGTTATTTTTGGAAATCCGGAAGTGGCAGGAAGGTCCAGGTTTTCCCACAATAGATCCTTGCTCTTCTGACGATAGATGTCAAAATGGACCTCCAGGTAGTTCTTGAAGGCAAACAGGTCCACCCCGTAATTGATCTGTGAATTCTTCTCCCACCTGAAATGGTCCAGTTGCAGGTTAGTCGGGATCACCACCGGCATGTCGATGTATTCCTGACCTGTGCTGTAGAGGTTAAAATAGCCATAACTGCTCCCGGGCTGATTCCCGTTCACCCCGTAACTGTACCTAATTTTGAGGTCATTCAGGAATTCAAAACGTTCCATAAAGGATTCTGATGAGATCCTGTAGGCCAGTGAAACGGAAGGGAAGTTACCCCATCTGGATTCATAACCGAACCTTGAGGAACCCTCCCTCCTGATATTGACCTGAATCATGTACCTGTCCAGCAGGGAATAGTGGGCAAATCCCAGGAAAGCCACCATCCTGTTCTGACTGTATCCGTCACCGATCCAGTAAACCGGGGCATCCTGTGCATAGTTTGTCAGGTAAGCCGAAGGCAGGTTCGATGTACTTCCATAATACCACCCGTTCCTCCGATCAGAAAGTGTGAAAGCAATCATGGAAGTGAGTTTGTGTTTGCTGCTCTTCACGTAGGTGTACACGAGCTGGGACTGGCTTTCCAGCACGGAACTCTGATAATCCATTCCAGAGGCCAGGTTGGCAAAGGAAGAGGTCCAGTGCATTCCGGTAACAATCTGGGGTAAAAACTTGTTTTCAAGCTGGTTATCAAGGTCATAAGCTACAAAACTCTGAAACACAAGGTTATCCAGGATATCGTACCGCAATTGAAGCTTGGTCCTCAACCTGTGCTGCTTCCTGTTCCAGGTGGCCTCATTGGCCATTGCTACAGGATTGTACCACTGGTATCCCTGGCCCTGGAAGTTGTCACCCGGGGAGAAATAATTATCGGACAGCTTGCCCTTTGGATCATACTCATAGATGCTCATATTAGGAGCCTTGATATATGAGAGCGCACGCACGGTGGTAGGAATGGCACTCTCCTGGTAACTGAGGTTGTTGTTTGAATAAGTATAGGAAAGGTCACCCGAAAAAAGCAATTTCTCTGAAACATGGTAGTCCAGGTTGAACCTTGAGGTGAATCTCTGGTAATCAGTGCCGACCGTGGTCCCATCCTGGTCCATGTAACCCGCTGAGAAACGGTAAAGGGCACTTTCACCACCTCCGGTGAGGGAAAAATTATGATCATGTGCAATCCCTGTCCGGGTGATGCTCCCAAGCCAGTCTGTATTCTGGGAGTAGTTATAATACTCCTCCCACTCTTTGTTGTAGGCCAGTTCGTTGGGAATCTGCCTGGAACCTGAATTTAGAATTCCTTCCAGCATCAGCATGGAGTAAGAATCCCCGTCCAGCAGAGGTATGGACTTGGGCTGTTGCTGAATGCTCAGTTTATAGAGGTACTCAAAGGAGGTTTTGCCTTTGACCCCCCTTTTGGTCTCGATCAGCAGCACCCCGTTGGCACCCCGGGAACCCCAGACGGCAGTAGCTGCGGCATCTTTGAGAACCTGAATGGAGAGGATATCCTCCGGTGCAATGTTCAACAGTCCGCTGAATTGCTCCTGTGTCACTGCTGAAAAATCAAAATCATTATCCAGCTCGATTTCAAATGGGACGCCGTCCACTACGATCAGGGGCTGGTTGGATCCGCTGATTGAAGCCGTCCCCCGGATCCTGACAGACATACCCGCCCCCGGATCCCCCGAGGCCATAGTGATGTCCACATTGCTTGCCCTGCCCTGCAACATCTCTCCAAGGCTTGAAACCTTAACCTCCTCAAGTTCAGACATCTCCACCTTCTCCACTGAACCTGTGAGGTCCCTTTCGGAGATGGGAATGAATCCTCCCACCTTTTTTCCTTCATAGGTGATCACCACCTCTTCAAGGGTCCTTGATTCTTCTTGGAGGTTCACCTGCAGGACATCCTGCCCGCTGATTGGAAACTCCATAGTTTTGTAGCCCACATAGGATATTTTCACCCTTGTCACACCCGAACTTAGTTTAAGGGCAAAGTTCCCATTCAGATCGGTCACGGTACCATTCAGGGTCCTATTCACTTCATTGACCTCAACGACCGTCACACCGATCAGGGGTTCTCCGGTGGAGTGGTCAGTGACGGTTCCCTTGAGCACGACAGGTACCTGGCACATCAGGGGTGTTATCCACAGAAGGCTGATCAGGATTAGGCTATGGATCTTTTTTCTCATCTCTTGCGCTACTCAAAAAGGAGGTATGAATCTATCTGGTGGATCACTCCGTTCTCGGCCATATGGTTCGGGGTCACCACGGAACGAATGTTTCCCTGTTGGTCACTGATCCTTAGATCATGTTTTACATTGAGAATCTCGATGGTGTTGAACAGGTATCCGCTTTCCTCATCGATCCTTGTGGTATTGAAGGTCCCGCTTTTTTTGCCGTCGTCAAAAATCACCCCTTCTACAAAATGATACCTTATAAACTGCTGAAGAGAATCCTTATCGGTGGGGATCAGGCCGCTGGCAATTCCCTCTTCAAGTGCCTGGTTGGTAGGAATGAAGCAGGTATAGGAGGTGCCGACGGAAAGGTTATCTAGGCTGCTCGGGAGGCTGTTCTCGTCCAGTACAATCAGTCCGGATTGGAAACAAAGCTGGTAGAATTTCTGATATTGCTGGTACACACCCGGATTGGACAGGATCCCAAATATGGAAAGGTTCGGTGAAACCATCATCCTGTCGATCCTGTAAAGCATTCCCTTTCCGCTGACTGGCTCAGGAGGGCCTAACGAGGAGTTGGAGAGATCCCCACCTGCGAAGATCCCTTCCGGTCTGACTCCGATGTAGGTATTCTGGGATGCTTCAATGAAGGTTCCTTCCTCAAAGTCCTCCGGTTGCAGCTCCCCGAATACCAGGTGGGTGTTCACAATATCCCTGGCCACCTGGGGAGAGACTGGAGTCAGCGGGCTTTTGTCGTTATAAAGGCCATACCCGCCGATCCCGGTCCTGAATATGTATCCGGCAGCCCTCAGGGCCTGGTTGGAAGGGGCAAACAGGGTAAAATTCAGGTTTTCCTCGTTAAGGAGCTTATCCACCAGGTAGAATACCAACATATCGGTGAACCATTCATAATCCTTGTCACCCATGATCGGTCCAGCCACCGATTCAAATATCCTGGGCAGTAAATATTTATTGAGGCCGCAGAAAGGTCCGTTGCTGGCCATGCGTGAGAAGTGAATATCCGCCGGGGCGATGTTGCAATCCACCAGGGTTGAGGTGAGGTCCCACTCCCATTCCGTGGTCATGGAGCTGAACTGCGAAGGCCAGTAATTGGTCCCAATATAGTGTGACAGGTACCAGTTGATCCAGAATTCCCCGATCTCGTTTATTGAACCATAGCCACGGGTCCGGTCAGACATAAATTGCTGAAGGGCATCATTTGTGGGTGCAAAAAGGGTCAGTACATTCTGATACCCGTTAAAAGCCACATTCTCCACATCCGGTGAAGTACCGGTTGGAAAAACAGAATTCATTTTCAGAAAGAGTGAATCGAGAATCCCGTCCTCGTCAATATCTCCGTCATTGTTCTGCGCGGTGGTATAGCTGATGGAATACTGGTAATAAGTATTTTTCTCGATTAATTCCCTGAATGTGCTGTATTCATTCATCTCCTCCAGGATGTCGTCATGGTTTGGAGGTGGTTGAAGAACCCTGTTGATCCGGTGAATCCAACCGTTCTGGGCAGGTACATCGTACTCGGTCACTTCAGCCCGGTCCACATGGAATCCAGCAAACGGAGATAGAGGGTAGAGAAACTCATAATTGGCTGCCGCATCCAGTTTGAGCTCCTTAAAATATTCGCTGGAGTAGACAGGTACAAACTTGGTCTCATGGTACACATCAAAGACCCTGCCCAGGGTATCAAACTCCTGGGTGAGCGGTGGTCTGAACCTGGTGGGTTGTTTGAAATTCAGGGTGGTGTAATCGATCTCATCATCCTGGACATTCAGACCGTAGAGGAGCATGTACCGGGAGTAAGCCCAGAAAACAATGTGGTAATATACGATCCCCCTCAACTCCTCAGACGGGATCTCTTCCAGGGAAGCATATCCGGTTTCATTGAAGAATTCCATAAAAGCCTGGTCGTCGGGCGCAAACACTGTGAAATTACCTGTCTTCCCCAGCACATTGTCAAATTCAACCAGTTCGACCGCTCTTATGAACTGTGAATAATTCCCATCCTCCTTCAGGACATCAAGAATGGTCCCGATCAGGTCCCCCGGGACCTTGTAGTATTCATCAAACCGCTTCTCGCACGTGCTGAAGAGTATCAGAGAAAAACTCAAAAAGCCGAGGAGGCGGACCAGAAGTTTGATTCTAATTTCCATATCAGCTTAAGAGGAGAATAATGATGGTTGCCAAAACTGCAAGCAAAAGAAACACACTGCCGATCAACCGGATCCTGAACCTGGATACCGCCCTCTTTTTGGTGGTCAGATCCACCATCTTTGACGTGTGAGCCTTCATCCATCAATTTCGTTGGATAAAAATTACGAAGGATTTGAATCTGCCAGTTTCACCAGGGTCCGGATTCATGGCACAATAATCCGGAAAGCCCTGATCTTAAAAATAGCAGGCTTGGAAACCCTCTCAATTGGAGGATGTCGTGAGAAAGGTCCGGATGTACTCTCCCGGGGTGGTTTGATAGTACTTTCTGAAAAGCCTGATCATATAAGAACTGCTGCTGAAACCCACCATCACATGGACTTCTGACAGGGGCCTTTTTTCGTAGAGCATGAGCCGGATGGCATGTTTGATACGAAGCTTCTGGACATATTCCCCGATGGTCTGGCCCGTGACCGACCTGACTCTCTCATAGAGCACCGTTCTGCTTACCCCCAGGTCCGCGGCAAGGATTGCTGCGTTCAGCGACACATTACGGATATTGTTGATAATGGACCGGTCAAGCAGTTTGAGGAATTCAGTCTCCCTGACCCTGTTAACCTCTTCAATATTTTCCAGGCCGCTGCCCGAGTATTTTAACATGCGAATGCGGTTGTTCTCAATAATCCGCCGGATCTGGGATGTCAGCATCTGGATGCTGAATGGCTTTGTAATGACAAGGTCGGCACCCAGGTTCAGCCCTGCCTCCCGCTCATGCAACTCGCTCTTTCCGGTAAGCAGGATCACAGGGGTTGATGAAAGGGTTGCGTCTTCCCTGACCCGCCTGATCAATGCCTCCCCGTCCATCACCGGCATGATCCAGTCGAGAATCACGAGATCGGGACGGAACTGCCTCATGGTTTGCAGGCCCAACGCACCATTTGGAGCATCCATTACAAGGTAATCCTCCGAAAGGCGCTCCTTCAGGTAGTTTCTCAATTCATCATGGTCCTCAACCACCAGGATCCGCGGGAGATGTTTGTTTTTTTCCGTCGGTTTTTCCTTCACAGGTTCCATTACCCTTGAAATTGGCTGATCCTTCAACACAGATTGTTCCAGGGGTGCGCATGCCTGAGGGGCCATTTTCTCCTCCCCTGTGAGGTGTCCGTCCCCCAGGGGGAACATGACCAGTATCTCGGTGCCCACACCACGCTCACTGCCGACCCCTATCTCGCCATGATGGATCAGGACCAGGTTTTTCACCAGGGCTAAGCCGATCCCGCTTCCGATGTGATGGCTGGCCCGCTCGGCCTCAATCTGGTAGAACCGGTCAAATATCTTTGGAAGCGATTCCCTGGATATACCTACCCCTGTATCAGAAACCAGTATCCCGATATATTGAAGGTCCCTTTTTTCTTTGTTCAACCGGAGGGTGTTGTAATGTGGCTTGTACTTGTAATCCAGGGGATTCCTGACCAGGGACAGGGTGACAAGACCATCGTCGCTTGTGTACTTCAAGGCATTTTCCAGGAGGTTATTAATAATCTTCCTGAATTTTTCCCTGTCCACCCAGATCTGGATGCGTTCTTCGGGAATATCGAAATAAAAATGCACCCTTCTTTGTTCAGCAACACATTCAAATTCCTCAACCATATCCCTTATAATACCTGTTAATTCTATCTTTTCGGCGCGCAGCTTGCTGATGCCCGCATCAGTTCTCCTGAACTCCAGCAATTCATTGACCAGCTTAAGCAGGTTATCCGCATTATGCCGGGCCACCAGCAGGTTTTTCCGGTTGCGAGGGGAGAGCCTGTTTTCATCCAGGATATCGTTCAGAGGTGCCTTGATCAGGGAAAGCGGGGTTTTCAATTCATGTGAGATGTTTGTGAAGAACATCAGCTTGGATTGGTGCAGCTTTTCATTAAAGGCCAGTTCATGTTTAAGCCCGATGAACCGGACCAGTGAATGGGTGATCACAATTACCAGGGCCAGAATAAGCAATAAATAGATGGAGTAGGCATAATTCGTCTTCCACCAGGGCGGCAGAATGGTTAACATCTTCTCCACGTAGGTTCCGTCCCAGGCAGACTCATTTTCCGTGGCCATGACCCTGAAATGGTATGTTCCCGGAGAAAGGTTGTTGTAAGTGGCCAGACGCATGCCCCTCACGTCCCGGATCCATTCATTGTCATAACCTTCAAGCATGTAAGAGTACTTGATCCTATGATGGTTTACCAGGCCCGTGGCATAGAATGAAAATGAAAAATTCCTGTTGTTCCTGTGGTTCAGTACAAGGTGATTCATTTGGGAGATGTGACGGTCCATGATCACATCACCGTTAATGGTGTCACCACATTCCACGAGCTTGTTCTGGATCCTGAATTCCGAAACCAGCACCCTGAAACTGGAAGTGTCGCTTTTGATGTCACGGGGGTAAAAGAGGTTGAAGCCATCCACTCCACCGAAATACAACTCTCCGTCGGGAGCCTTGAAATAGGATTTCCACATAAAATAGTCTGATAACAATCCATCTTCCCTGTAATAATTCTCAAACCTTTCGGTCACAGGATCAAATTTTCCCAGCCCGTTCTCCGTACTGACCCAGATATTTCCCTGCTCATCACCCAGCACACCATAAATGGCGTTTCCCGGTGCTCCGTCTTTGATTTTATAATAGGTGTACCGGATTCCCTCACTGCCGGGTTCTGCCCTGGCCAGCCCCATGGCATAAGTGCCGATCCAGATGCGTGAACTTTTATCCTGGTATATGGAGATGCAATTCCGGAGGATCAATGGCTCCTGCTGGTCGTTATTTCGAGGGCCTGAAACCAGATCGTCCCCTCTGTAATAAATCGAGGTTACCGTATCAAAACCGGGGGTTCTCAATGCAAATTGTTCCGGTGTAAAGTCCAACCTGCATAATCCATGGTCCCATGAAGAGATCCAGATGGTATAGCGGTCGAACAGGAAGGATTGCACGTTATGGTTTTCCAGGATCCACTGAAATTGTCCTGAACCATAGTCAAACATTCCAAGGCCGTTCCTGGTCCCGATCCAGATCCTGCCAAGTGAATCGCCAAGGATATGGTAAATCTCCTGATGCTGGTTGAGGAAATCCGGCCGGGAGAACCTGATGCTCCCATCATGAGCCCCGTCTGCAATACAAAGACCATTATCATGGGAACCGATCCACAATCTTTCATGATCATCAAGGAAAAGGGACGAAATATAATTGGAACAGATGCCCCCGGTTTGTGTCGGGTCATATTTATAGTGGCTGATATTGCCAGAACGGGTATCAATGCGGTCAAGCCCGTCGTTGTACAATCCCACCCAGATAAAACCGGCCGGGTCCCTGAAAATGGACCGGACCGCATTTCCGCCCAGTCCCATATTCAGGTTCTCCCTGTACCTGAAGGATCTGAAATCCTGGGTCCTGATATTGATCCTGGTAAAACCCTCATTCAGGTATGTGAGCCAGATGATCCCTGATTGATCCCCGTGAATTCCCGTGATCTGCTCGTTCAGGATGCTATTGGAATTATCCGTTTCATGCCTTAGCGTCTCAACCCTTCCTGTCTGGCGGTTGATCCTTCTGAGGGTCGATCCGGACGCCACCCATAAATCCGTTTTGAAGTCCTCGAAGATGGCGGTAATCTCTTCCCGTAATAAAGGCTCCAGGGCCGCATCATGTTTGAAGTACCTGGAAACCGGGTCGACAAAGCAACCCTGATCCTCGTCAAATATAAAAAGTCCATCGGAGGTACCCACCCAGCAAATTCGGTCCGAATCATAAAAAATGGTATTCAACCGCCCGATTTCCACCGGAGAAGGAACATCCCCAATGCCTGTAATGGTCAGTAATTTATTGGTGAGATCATACTTTTTAATAGCCCGGTCGGTAATGATCAGCAGGAAAGTGCTGTCCCGGTTCAGGACAAACCGGCCCCTGTACTCATCCTCGTAAATAATGAAATTACTTTTGGAACTGTCGATTCTTACAAGCTGATTGTTGCAGTTTACCCAAATTGCCCCTGATTTATCCTGCACCGCCGAGGCCTGCCGGCTGATCTCATTCCTCCGGAGGGATGCAAAAGGCAGATCCTTGATGAGGTTCCTGAAGCTGTCGGTCCCCTTGTTGTAGATGTCGATCCCGTCCTCGTACACCACCACCAGTTCCCCGTCATCATCCTCGAAGAGATCCTCCACGAAGTTACTGCTCAGGCTCCCGGGATCATTGGCATCAGAGGTATAGGTCATAAATTCATAGCCGTTGTATTTCTGCAGTCCGTTGTAAGTGATGATCCATGCATGGCCCTCCCGGTCCACAAAGATCTTGAACACGTTGTCGCTGATGAGTCCGTTGGAGATGTTGTAATGATCGTAGGTATACTCCCGGCCCTGGGACCAGCTGTTCAGAGCCGTTCCAAAGAGGAGGGTGAACAGAAGCATGTAAAATGACCGGGTGCGGATCATAGACGATGATAATATGGAAATTTACGGCGAACTATGCACTTTGTCAAGCTCCATCGCAAATTCACATGCATCCCGTTGAAGCTGAATTCGCACCCGGCCCGCTGTCATCTTCCATGGCCTGTCCGGGGCAGCCTCATTTCAATGCCCTTCGCCTGAGCAATGCCTCCAGGTAGTAATAGTCGGCATAGATGAGGGGAACATCGACCTCCGAATCTGCCGGGAGGCTGCCGGTGGAGTGATCCAGCAGGAAGCCGTAGTTCTCCCCTCTGGGGGAACGGTATGCATCGGAACTCAGGCTTTCCATGATCCAGTCGGCTTTCTCCTCGTAGTCGGCCCCATGCATGGAGTAACCGGAGAGCTCATAGAGCGCCGATGCCATGATGGCTGCCGCAGAGGCGTCCCTGGGTTCAGGGCGCAGGCGGGGCGTGTCATAGTCCCAGTAAGGGATCCTGTCCTTGGGAAGCCTGGTATGGTAAAGCAAGAATTGAGCGATCCCTTCCGCCTGTTGCAGGTAGCGGCGATCCCTGGTAAACCTGTACATCATGGTGTATCCATAGAGGCCCCAGGACTGGCCCCTGGCCCACGCCGAACCGGGTGAAAAACCCTGGTGGGTATATTTTTTCACCACCTCGCCCGTCCGGGGATCGTAATCCACCACATGAAAGGAGCTGAAATCGGGCCGGTAATGATTCTCCAGGGTGGTATTTGCATGCCTGACGGCGATCTCCCTGTAAATGGGATCACCGGTCTGCTCGGAGGCCCAGCACAAAAGTTCGAGGTTCATCATGTTATCGATGATCACAGGATACTGCCACACATCGCGGTTAAAATCCCATGAACGGATGCATCCCACCTCCTCATTGTACCTTGAGATCAAAGTTTTGGCCGACTGGATCAGGATCGGGATATAGGTTGTATCACCGGTGATGCGGAGCCCGTTGCCGTAACTGCAATACATCCTGAATCCCACATCATGGTTGGAAGCGTTGTACATCTGCATCTCCAGGAGGCCGGTGTATTCGACGGCCTTCTCTTTCCAGGTGTCAAACCCGGTCAGTTCATACATGTACCACAGGATGCCAGGGTAAAAACCACTGGTCCAGTCCTCCGGATAGACCAGGACCAGTCCTCCCTCCTTGTCAATGGAACGGGGAAGGGACCCGCTTTCTGTCCCGGTATCCAGGGTGCGCTCAAACAGGATGTTCTGCACACTCCCGACAAGGACCAGGACCTGCTCATCGATGGCGTCCAGATCGATCTTATCCAGATTTTCCGACGGAGGGGTGCAGGAAAAAAAGAGGAGCAAATGAGCCACGAGGAGCGCAGCTAGAAAGGATGTTTTCCGGTTGGGGTTGGCGAATTGATCGATCATAATAAAATTGAATATAGCAGGGTTATGGATTAATCTTCTCTCTCCTGTAAGCAGGGTCATATGCAGGATTGGGATCCATCCCCCGGGCGCCCACCTCCACCTGCCAGCGATGGAGCACCCGGAGCATTTCATTGACCTTTTCTGGATTGGTGGCACTCAGATCCTTGCTTTCTCCCGGATCGGCTGATAGGTCATAGAGTTCCACGGCCTGACCCTCGAAGAATTCGATCAGCTTATAATTGCCCTTGCGAATGGCCGCACCGGGTTTCCCTCCCTGGTTGCTGTAATGGGGGTAGTGCCAGAAAAGGGATCGCTCCCCCGGCAGCGCGCCACCTTTGAGCAATGGCACCAGGCTGATCCCGTCCATGTGTTGTTCAGGCATGGCATCCAATCCCGCCATCTCAAGGATGGTGGGGTAAAAATCTGTGCTTGTGACGGGCACATCGCAGGTCTGGCCTTCTGATCCCGATCCGGGCCATTTGATCCACATGGGTTCCCGGATCCCCCCCTCATAAAGCCATCCTTTGCCGGCCCTTAAAGGCAGGTTGGAGGTGGGCGATCCTTCAGAGGTGGAGAGTCCTCCGTTATCCGACATAAAAATAATGATGGTGTTGCTGGCAATCCCCAGTGCTTCCACTTTTCCCATCAGCTTTCCGATATTGGTATCCAGGGTTTCAATCATGCTGGCATAGACAGGATGGCCCTGCACAATCCTTTCGACGAAACGCCCGCCGGGGGGTGCCGTTTTGATCCACTCGCGGTTGGTGGTTTCCATGCTCCTCCCTCTCAGACCCAGGTCAATGATCCTCTTTTTATATTTCTCCACAAGCTCCGGTTTGCCCTGCATGGGATTGTGCACTGTATAGAAAGAGAGGTAGAGGAAGAAAGGTTCCCCGGCCTGTGCCTCCAGGAACCGGATGGACTCCTCGGTCAGCCTGTCGGTCAGGTTCTCCCCCGCAGGACCGTTCTCCAGCCTGGGATTGGCATATGGACTGAAATAACCTCCCTGGGGAGAGCCTGCGCCCCATCCTCCCCTGTTGATTTCAAATCCCTGGTTTTCAGGCCAGTAAATCGAATCCTGTCCGAGATGCCACTTCCCTGCAAAAAAGGTATGGTAGCCGGCATCCTTAAGCGCTTCGGCAATGGTGACCTCCTCCAGCTTCATTTGAAGTTCAAACTCACGGGAGAGCAACATATCACAAGGTTGTGCTCCGGCGTATTGCTGTCTTCCGGGAATCCAGTCGGTCACCCCGGTCCGGGCGGGATATTTGCCGGTCATGATGCTGGCCCGTGTGGGTGAACATACCGGGCAGGCCGCATAGGCGCTGGTAAACCGCATGGAAGCGCCGGCCAGGCTATCCAGATGCGGGGTTTCGTGGAATGTGCTTCCATAACAACCCAGGTCAGCCCAGCCCAGGTCATCCACCAGGATGAATATGAAATTGGGTGGTGGCTCCGGGCTTTCCCGGCGGCTGCAGGAAACAAGGAGGAAAAGCAAGCATCCGGTAAGTAAATGTCCCCTCATCATATTCCGGGTTAGATGGAAATATTTACGGACCTGCCCACCGAGCGTATGTAGCCGGCAGCCTGGTCATACGCTTCGGCTGTTTCAAGGTGCTCCATCATCAACGGCACATCCCTGAGTTTTGCAAGTTCGGACAGGTATACCGGATAATCCAGGTTGCCCAATCCGGCCCTCAGTTCATCAAGTTGCGGAATGTAATTGTCCTCCCGCAGGGTGATGTCCTTGGCATGACAGGACCTGATATGGGGTCCGAGTTTGTCAAACATTTCCCGGATCAGTGCACCGTTGTTGAAATAGTCCCTTGGAGAGGTGATCATGTTGACCGGATCGAGATGCACTCCGAAACCGGGACGGTCGATGGCCTTTATGAGCTGAAGATAGGTGTCGGTGGAATCCGGGAATGACCAGGGCATTGCCTCCAGGGCAAAGAAAGAGCGCGTCGGCTTCACCGCATCAATGATCTTCCTGGTGGTCTCCACCACCAGGTCAAAAACCTCCGGTGTCAGGTTATCCCTGTGGGGTCCCGACCAATATTTTTCATTTCTCGAACCACTGATATTTACGCAGCAGCGGGCCCCTATCTGGTCTGCAAGCTGCAGACCCTGGATGCACTTTTCCAGTGCATCGGAAGCCTCCCGGGGATCCTGACTGATGGGATTGCTCCAGGCACCCACTTCAGCGATGACGATATCATTCCTTTTTGCACTTTCCTCATACTCCCTGACCAGCTTCAGTTCTGTTCCGGGTGCCACCGGGCAATAGGCCGCCCGGTAACCCAGCTTTTTCAGTCCACCAACCCATTGGACTGGATCTTCATAAGGATCGAAAAGAGGGCCACCCAGTCGAACCGGGTTCAATGGCTCACGGGCCATGACAAGATCCGGTCTCACCTGCGAGGTGACAATACCGGCTCCAATTGTTTGAATAAAACGCCTGCGTTTCATGGCCATTATTATTTTCTGATCGGTCCAGTAAGTTAGGAATAACTTCCTAAATTGGGCCCAATTAATCTAATTCAATATCTTTGAAATCACAAATTCATCCTACCATGAACTGCCGTTCTCCACTTATCTTATGCGCACTGCTGCTTGTGGTTCCCATTTTTACCAGGGCCCAGGTTCCTGAACTCTCCTGGTCAATGGAGGTCGTCTCCCAGGGGCACGGTTTCACCGAAGGAGCAGCACTTGCCCCTGACGGATCCATCTTTTTCTCAGATATGGATCACGATAAGATCCTGCGCTTCGATCCGGTGTCCGGGAAGACCACTGTGTGGCAGGAGGAGAGTGGCAAAACCAACGGGCTCTACATCGTGGAAGGTACCCTTTACGGTTGCGAGGCCGCAGGCAGATCGGTGGTTCAGTATGAACTGGCGGAAGGACCCGGCTCCAGGAAAGTGCTGGCAAGCACCTACCATGGAGACAGCCTGGGTTGTCCCAATGATTTGACCCTCATAGGCAATCATCTCTATTTCAGTGAATTCTGGATTGAAGGTTTTCAACAGGGGAGCGGTGCGAAAAGGGAGATATTCAGCAACCGGGTCTATGGCCTCTCCCTCCGGAACCTTGAACTGGACAGCCTGGATTTTGACTTTGAAACTCCCAACGGCGTGGCTTCATCCCCTGACCGGCGCTATCTTTTTGTGGGGGACTACGATTCCAATAAATTGTACAGGGCCGAGGTAAAAAATGATCAGGTGGGTCCCCTGGAACTCTTATCCGACCTGAACAATATGGACCTGAAGGGTCCTGACGGGATGGCCATTGCCCTGGACGGTAGGATTTTCCTGGCCCTTTACGGTTCAGATAAACTGCTGGTCCTGGCCCCCGATGGGAGTGCCCTAGGAATCCTTCCCACGGGACCGCTTACCTCCAACTGCATCTTCGCCGCCGACGGAAAGACCCTCTATATCACGGCCGATCAAAAACTAATAAAAGTAATTGTCCCAAAAATCTGACTCCCGTGAACCTATTCAGCCATACACAGCGACATGCGTTGACTTTTTCAGTGTTCCTGATGCTCCTGGGCCTGTCCACTGCGTGCAGCCGGATGGAGGGCTCAAGATCCCCGGATGAGAAGGAGACCTGGAAGGAAACACTGGAGCATGACCTCAACCTGCTGGGCCACAGGAACTGGATCCTGGTGGTGGATAAGGCCTTCCCGGAGCAGTCCTCTGCCGGGATGAAGTACCTCTATGTGGAACAGGAACTGCTGCCCACCCTCCAATACGTGCTTGACCGGGTGGAATCCAGCACCCATGTGAGCCCTGTCATTTACAGGGATAAAGAGCTCTCCTATATCACCGAGGAGCAGGTTCCCGGCATCGGTGAGTTCAGGTCCGGGAGTGAAGAGGTCCTGGCCGGCAGGGAGGTGAACTCCCTTTTGCATGACGAGGTGTTCGGAATGCTGGATGAGAGCTCCTCCCTTTTCAGGGTCCTGGTCATCAAGACCAACTGTACCCTGCCCTATACATCGGTATTCCTCCAGCTCGATTGTGCCTACTGGGGCCCCGGAAATGAGAGGGAACTGCGCAGCAGGATGAACGGGGAGCAGGCAGAGTAGCCTCTAGATGGCGGGTACCTTTATGCCTCCACCCACCGGTAGGTACAACCCTGCGGGAAATGAACCACCTCATGGTTGGCAAGGGCCTGACCCAGCTGGGCAGACAACTCCTTCATCCCGAATTCTTCAGTGGTCCCGTGGTTCACCACCACCAGCGGCCTCCCCGTATCCCTTGCAAAAGCAGTCTGTATCCAGGTGCTGACGGAGTCATCTATGGCAACGGCAAGGTCCATTTCAAGTTCCATGAATTCCATGGGATCGCAAATACAACCGGTTCCAAGGCCCACGGTCCTGACCGGGTAATCCCCGTTGCCGTAGAAGGCCACGCCGGGCTGACCCACGTTGCCAAGCCTGGCGGCGATCATCCTGGCCACCTCCATGGCAGGTTGGGGTTCGATTGCATAGACATTGTAATAGGTTTTTGAACGGATCAGCTGTGCATCACTGAATCCAAGTCCCCTTCCGAAGGCGTAGGGGATCCCGTATCCACCGAGCTTATCCAGCACATCATGGCACCGGATCACCACCATGCCATTCTCTTCGATCCATTTTTTCTTGGCAGCCACCTGTTCTGCATACATTTCCCTTGCCGGGGAGGCGGCGTTCAGGTAATCCCACCGGGTCTCCTCCAGGTCACGATGGGTATAAAAGGTGGGTTCGTGCACCACCATGGTGTTGACCCCCTTTGCCCTTGCCTCTTTAAGGGTATCCCAGTAAGGCATCCATGCCGTTCCGACCTTGCTGATCAAAGTGTCGGGGTCCCCGATGATGATCTTGTCCACCGAGGGTTCATCCACCTCCACCAGTGAACGGAGATAGGCATTTAATTCCCCGGCTTTCACTATTTCCTTTTGTTCCGTTGCCGCCAGGGAGCCCGGGAACATGGCAATCCCCAGAGCGGCGGGACCGGTTGCGAGTATAAAATTTCTTCTCTTCATCATATGCATGGTTACGATTGATTGATAATTCGTTAAATGAGCCCAAAAGCCGGGCCCTACCCTGCTCATTGCGGATCCATCCACTCGACCCGGGTCAGGGGTTCATGCCTCCGGGCCAGGATTTCTCCGTAAAGTTCAGGCCTTCTTGCCCGCTTGTAGCGGTAACCTCCCGCCAGTTTCAGTTTATCGGGGGTACATGTGGCCACCACCACCTCGTCCCCCAGGGAGCGGCATTCTGCAAGGACCTCGCCGTAAGGATCCAGGATCATGGAGTTCCCGTTCTTCAGCTGGTCATCATCTGGACCTATGGGATTGGAGAAAACGGCATAGATGCCATTGTCATAAGCCCTTGCCGGCAACCACCGCATGA
>JAHEEC010000101.1 GCA_024640885.1 Bacteroidota bacterium
TTACCACCCCCCCTGTCCCATCAATCCCCATGAGATCGATTACACCGGGTGCAACCCCCGGGCTGGTCTGTACCGCCCTCTCTCTGGTGTGTACCTCCCTGTGGGTATTGTGCAGTCCCGCTGGTGAAGGAGCTATGGCTATGCCTGCAGCGGAACCCGAGAGGGGTGAGCTCCGGATCCTGTGGTACAACGTAGAGAACCTGTACCATCCCGACAATGACACCATCCCGGGAGATGATGACTTCACCCCGGACGGGGTCCGGGGCTGGTCATTTTCCCGGTATGGAATGAAGATCACCGCGCTCTGCAAAGTGATCATCGCGGCAGGCATTTGGGAACCCCCTGAACTGGTAGGATTGTGCGAGGTCGAGGATGCCCGGGTCCTGGATGACCTGGTTGAACACCCCATCCTGGCACCCTATGGATACCGCTACGTACAGAGGGACAGTCCAGATCCACGGGGAATGGATGTGGCATGCCTGTACAGGGAGGAGATGATCGGTTTGACCGGATTTGATCTCCATCATTCCGATCCCTCGGGAACACTGGGGGGGACCCGGGATATATTGCACCTGAACTGCCGGTGGGGATCAGGGGAGGACTTGGACCTTTTCCTTGTGCACCTGGTTTCCAAGTTCGGCGGTGCAGGCGCCACTGCAGAACCACGGAGGGAGCAGGTGGTTCACCTGGTTCACCTGGTGGACTCGGTGTATGCCATCAGGGGAAGCAGCCTCAAAGTGCTGGCAGGGGATTTCAATGAAGTCCTGGAGGGCTATTCCATGGAGCCGGCCCGGACCGGGAGCGTGGGAGGAAAACCCATTGCAGCCATCCCTCTGGAAGGTCATTACGGAAGTTATAAGTACAGGGGAAGGTGGAGCTGCATTGACCACTTCATGGCTTGCGGAGATGAAGGATACCGGCTCCGGGGATCCATCCTGGAGCTGCCGCGGTTGCTCTCCAGGGACGAAACCTACGGGGGGGTGATGCCCCGCAGGACCTACACGGGTTTCCGCTACAATGGCGGGATCAGTGATCATCTTCCCGCCTGCCTTGACATCAGCGCCGCTCCTTCTTCAGATTCTTCTGAACAGTAAGTCCCAGGTCACTCCCCACCTGAAGCATCTTCCGGTAGGCAGCCTCGAACTCGTTGGGGATCTCCCCGTCAAGGATGGCATCCTTGATGGCGTTCTTGATGATTCCCACCGGTTTGGAAGGGGGTATCCCGAATACCTCCTGGATATGGTCACCCGTGATGGGGGGCTGGAAATTCCGGATGGAATCCTTCTCTTCAATCTCTACAATTTTCTCCCTGACAATCTGGAAGTTCCGCATGTGCCTGCGGACAGTTTTTTCGTTCTTCGAAGTAATGTCTGCCTCACAAAGGGTCATCAGGGCCTCAAGGTCATTGCCCGCATCGAAGATCAGGCGCCTCACGGCGGAATCGGTGACAATTTCCTGGGAAAGTACGATGGGACGAAGGTGGAGCTGTACCAGTTTCTGGACAAATTTCATCTTCTCGTTGAGCGGCAGCTTGAGCTTTCTGAAAAGGCCGGGGATCATCTTTGCCCCAAGGAATTCATGTCCGTGAAAGGTCCATCCGGTGCCGGGTTCAAATTTCTTTGTGCGCGGTTTCGCAATATCGTGCAACAGGGCTGCCCACCTGAGCCAGAGGTCATCTGTATTCTTTGAGATATTGTCCAGGACCTTCAGGGTATGCAGGAAGTTGTCCTTATGGAACTGCCCGCCTTCTTCCTCCACCCCCTTCATCTGGTAAAGTTCGGGGAAAATGAGCTCCAGCAAACCGGTCTGCTCCAACAGCATGAATCCCTCACCCGGTGCCGGGCAAAGGAGGATCTTGTTAAGCTCATCGGTGATCCGCTCCTGGGAGACAATGAGAATCCGCTCCCGGTGTGCCCCGATGGCCAGGAGTGTGCCCGTTTCGATCCGGAATCCCAGGCGGGCGGCAAACCGGATTCCCCTGAGCATCCTCAGGGGATCGTCCGAAAAGGTGGTGCCAGGATCCAGTGGTGTTTTAATCAGTTTCTCTTTCAGGTGCTTAAGCCCGTCAAAAGGATCCAGCAGGTCACCGTAGGTACCGGGGTTCAGCGACAGGGCCAGGGCATTGATGGTGAAATCGCGCCTGTGCTGGTCATCTTCCAGCGTGCCGTTCTCCACCTGCGGTTTCCGCGAGTCCTTCCTGTAGGACTCTTTGCGGGCTCCCACGAACTCCACCTCCGTATCCCCCCATTTTAGCATGGCGGTTCCGAATGTTTTGAAAACAGCAAGTGGCACCTCCTCATCAATGGCGCGCCTGACTTTCTCTGCCATCTCAATGCCGCTGCCGACCACCAGGATATCGATATCCTTGGCAGCTGCACCCGTACCGCCCAGGAGAAGGTCGCGGACGAATCCCCCGATCACATATGCCTGGATATGTTCCTGTTCCGCTACCCCGGCAATAATTTCAAATACCTGGTGTTGAAGGTGCCCGGCTAAGTTCATATTGTTATGGTTGCCACAAAAATACAATTTTTGTACATTTACAGAGAACTTCCCTAAGGGGGTGCCTTACAAACCAGGCTGAGATTATACCCTTAGAACCTGATCCGGGTAATTCCGGTGTAGGGAATATGAAGGTCGATTGTTGGACTGAATATTACCAAATTGTATGAAGCGCGCAGCCATGATGCTTATGGTGGCCTTGCTGGTCATGCCTGCATTCGGTCAGTTCACCCTCTCGGGTGTGGTGCTGGATGAAAGGAACCAACCCCTTCCGGGTGCCAACGTTCAGATAAAGGAGCTGAACAGGGGGGCAGTTGCCATGAATGATGGTTCATTTGTGATCCCAAAGATCCCGGAAGGGACCTATTCCCTGACCCTCTCCTTCGTGGGATACGGGGATTGGTCCCGGGAGATCATGCTCCACACTGACCTGGACCTGGGGCAGATCATGCTGACTGTCGCGACCATCATGGGTGAAGAGGTGATCGTCACCGCCACCAGGGCCGGGTCCACCACACCGGTGGCTTTCTCGGAGATGAAGCAGGAGGAGATCACCTCCAGGAATTATGGCCAGGATGTGCCCTACCTGCTTGCCAATACCCCTTCGGTAGTGACCTCTTCCGATGCAGGGCACGGCATCGGTTATACCTCCATGAGGATCCGGGGAACTGATGCAAACCGGATCAATATTACCATGAACGGGATTCCCTTGAACGATGCCGAATCGCATTCGGTATACTGGGTGGACCTGCCGGATATCGCCACTTCGGTGGATAACATCCAGATCCAGCGCGGGGTGGGGACCTCTACCAACGGGTCAGCTGCGTTCGGAGCAAGTGTGAACCTGCAGACGCAGAAGCTGATGAAGGATCCCTATGCGGTCTACAATGGTACCTTTGGCTCCTTCCGGACCATGAGAAATGCCCTATCTCTTGGAACCGGGCTGATCAGGGATCATTTTGCCGCAGACGTGAGGATCTCCGATCTGCATTCTGACGGGTACATGGACCGGTCATGGACCAATCTGCAATCCTATTATGTTTCCGCCGCATTCCACGATGCAAAAACGCTGGTCAAGTTTATCACCTTCTCCGGTACAGAGGAGCTGTACCAGGCCTGGAACGGGGTCCCCTCAAACCTGCTGGATTCCCTCCGCACCTATAACGGTTTGGGTGCCTACACCGATGGAGATGGAAATCTGGTTTATTATGACAACCAGATCGACCATTACAGGCAGGTTCATTATCAGCTTCACCTCTCAAGGGTGCTCTCAGATCATCTCTACGCCAGCGGGGCAATTCATTTTACAGGGGGTGGGGGATATTATGAGCAGTACGAGGAGGACGAGACCCTGGCGGATTACCTGATGGATGATGTGATCATCGGCGGGGAAACCATTGCAGAGAGTGACCTGATCCGGAGAAAATGGCTTGAAAATGACTTTTACGGGTTTGTGGGAGGGCTCCATTACAGGGGTTCAAAAATTAACTCGGTCCTGGGAGGCGGATGGAACCGTTACGTGGGCGACCATTTTGGAACAGTTATCTGGACCAGGTTTGCGGGTGATTCGGAAATACGGCACCGCTGGTATGAAAATACCGGGATCAAGTCAGATTGGAACCTCTATGCGAAAACCACAATGGAGGCGGGACAGAAGTTGTCGGTTTTTACGGACCTTCAGGTCAGGGGCATCGGGTATGGCATTGCAGGCTCGGATGATGACCTGAGGGATATAACCCAGGAACATTCCTATTTTTTCTTTAACCCAAAGGTTGGAGTCAACCTGCAACTGGACCGGCATCAGAGGGCCTATGCCTCGGTGAGCAGGGCCAATCGTGAACCCAACCGAAGCAATTTTGTGGATGCAGACCCCTCCGGCCCGATCCCCGTAAAAGAGAGCCTGCTCGATTACGAGGCGGGATATGCCTTCCGGGGCCGTGATGTGAACCTGGAGGCCAACTTCTACTACATGGACTATACCAATCAACTGGTGCTTACCGGTGAGATCAATGACGTGGGTAGTGCCGTAATGACAAATGTGAAAGATAGTTACAGGGCGGGGATTGAGCTATCAGCCGGCATCCGTCCTGCTTCATGGTTCCGGTGGGACCTCAGTGCCACCTTTAGTAGAAATAAAATCATGGATTACAGGGGATACGTCGATAACTGGGACTACTGGTCAGATCCCCAGAATGAGCCCTACCAGGTGGAGGAGAACCTTGGGTCCACCGATCTCTCCTTTTCACCGGGCATTATTCTCAACAACCAGCTTGATTTTCAACCTTTCCCAGCCATGCACCTGCAGCTGGTCTCCAAGGTTGTGGGGAAGCAATACATCGATAATACCTCATCTGAGGAGCGGATCCTGGATCCATACTTTATCAATGATCTGAGGATCTCATATTCAATCTATCCTGAATCCCTGGAAGAGATCTCATTTCAGGTTCAGTGTTCAAATCTCTTTAACGCTGCTTACGAGACCAATGCATGGGTCTACAGGTATTACTATGCAGGCGAGCAGGGGATTTACGATGGGTTTTATCCACAGGCCGGGTTCCACATCATGGCCGGCATTCGCCTTAAATTCTAAAAACTTAATCATTGGTGTTTCATATTTTTTAGTAATTTTCAAACCGAAACCATGGAATGTTGAATCAACCCAATGGCCGGCCTGAAAATAAGCATCTGTTTTTGGTACCTGGACCCACTGGTGGTGGATGATGTCATGAATACCCTCACTGAGGGTAAACTTGACATGAACTCTTACCATTGTGCGGAGCGTGCCAAATTGAGAAAAAACCTGATCGATGATCCACCCGATCTGATCATCTCTGATTTCGATCAGCCCGCAAAATTCCGCAAGGTGGTAGAGGAGGAGATGGGCCCTTTTTTCTCTGAGGTTCCGCTGATCTACCTGGTGGGCCGCAAGAATGAAAGAAAGGCTGTGGAATCCCTGAAGCTCGGGGTGTGGGACTATATCTTGAAGGACCAGCTCTATAAGCTGGTTCCTTCGGTTATTTCCTCGCAAAAATACTCCCATGTGATCAGGCAACGGCAGGCTGTGGAGCATGCGCTGAGCGAATCGAGGGACCGGTATGTATCCATTTTTAATTCGGTCACCGATGGAATCCTGCTGTTTGATTTTGAGACCAGGGCGATCACCGATTTTAATCCCCGCATCCTTGAACTCTTTGGTTTGACCGCCAGGGAAATGGAGGCGCTGGACCTGGAGAAGTTTTCCTGCGCCGATGAGGGATATACCCTTGGGCGCGCAAGGGAGATCATTGCTGAAGCCGCGAAAGACAAAAAGACCGTCACATTTGAATGGCGGAACCTGACAAAAAAGGGAAAGAAGTTCTGGACCCTGAACTCATTCACCATCGTACAGATTGACAACAGGCCTCATATATTGCTTGTTTCCAGGGATATAGATGATAAGAAGCAGATGGAGCAATCCCTCTCTGAATCACAGGAACATTTCAGGGCACTGGCCGAGAACTCCCCGGATGTGATCATGCGTTTTGACCGGAAATTCCGGCACATTTATGTGAACAAGGCAGTGGAACAGGGCTCCCTTCGAACGGAAGATTTCATAGGTAAAACACATCTGGAGATGGGGATCTTCCCGGAAGCGCAGGTGAACCAATGGGAGGAAGCCCTGGAAAAAGTCTTTACCACCGGGAAGCCTAATACCATCGTATTTGAGATCGATTATGGCGGCCAGCCATCAGCTTTTGAATGGCGTCTCTACCCTGAGATTGGAACCTCCGAAGCCATTGAGTCGGTGGTGGGTGTGGCCAGGGATATTACCGAATCAAGAATTTCCCAGGTGGCACTGGGCCAGAGTGAAGAACGATTAAACCTGGCCCTTCATGCTGCCAACCTGGGTCTATGGGACTGGAATTTGGTTACCCAGGAGGTCTACTTTTCACCCATCTGGCTCTCCATGATAGGCTATGGCCCTGAGGAACAACCCCATAAACTGGAGACCTGGAAATCATTGCAGCATCCCGATGATGTGGAGGAGTCGGTGAAGGTGGTGGAGGAAAGCATCAAGAACAGGGATGCCACCTTTGAAATCGAGTTCCGGCTCAAGCATAAGAATGGTTCCTATGTATGGATCCGAAGCATGGGAAGGGCCGTTGAAAGTGATGACCACGGAAATACCACGCGGCTTACCGGGATCCATGAGAATATTGACGAAAGAAAACGGAGCGAGCAGATCCAACAGGTATTGTTCGATATCTCCAATGCGGTAGGCAACACCCAGAGCCTGGATGAGCTTTACAGCAGGATCCGGGAGTACCTTGGAAGGGTACTGGATACCACCAATTGTTTCCTTGCACTGTACAACGAGGATGCGGACACGCTGACCCTTCCATTCATGAAGGATGAGAAGGATTCCTTTACCGAATTCCCGGCCAGGAAGACCCTCACAAGCTATGTGATCAGGACCGGCGTGGCCCAGCTGGTGGATGTGACCCGGGAGAAAGAACTCACCGAAATGGGAGAGATTGAACCGGTAGGTGCTCCCTGTGAGAGCTGGCTCGGTGTTCCCCTTAAGCATGAGGAAAAGACCATAGGAGTCTTTGCTGTCCAGTCCTATACCAAAGATGTGGTGTATACAGAATCAGACGCCTCGCTGCTGGAATTTGCCAGTGATCAGATTGCCATGGCCATCGACCGGCGAAGGCACCAGGATGATATCAGGACCACCCAGGAGAAGCAGCGCAGGGTATTTGAATCCTCGCCCGATCCCATGGTGGTGACCGATCAGGATGCCACGATCCTTGACTTCAACAGTGCATTCCTGGATGTTTTCAATGTGAAACCGGAGGTGGTCTATGGGGAAAAGGTGTTCCGTTTTATCAGCAAAGTGCACTGGCGCCAGGCCATCCAAGACTTCAACGAGACATGGAAGGCAGGATATCTGAAGAACCTGGAGTATCAGATCGTCAGACCCGATGGAGTGAGCTTTGACGGGGAGGTTTCAAGCGGGGCCATCTACAACGGAGAAGGGAAACCCGATTCCATGGTGATTATCCTGAAGAATATCACCGAACGGAAGGAAGCCGAACGGAAGTTATTGGAGGCCAAATATAAGGCGGAGGAATCCGACAAACTCAAAACCGCATTTCTCTCCAACATGTCCCACGAGATCAGGACCCCCATGAATGCCATTGTGGGTTTCTCCGACCTTCTCTCTGACGAAGGGCTGCAGCCTGAAGAACGAAGGGACTTTATTGCGCAGATCAACCAGGGTGCAGATGACCTCATGCGCCTGATTGATGACATCATCGACATCGCTAAAATTGAAGCCGGACAGGTCAACGTGCACATTGCCGAGTGTTTTGTCAGGGATCTGTTCAAGGAGCTTCACCTTATGTTTATCCAGAACATCAAAAGGAGCGGGAAGGATAAGGTCTCCATAATACTGCAATGGGATTGGCCCGTCAATGACCTTGCCATTTATACGGATCCCTTCCGGCTGAAGCAGATCCTTGTCAATCTGCTCAGCAATGCTGTCAAATTTACCGATGAAGGGGAGATTGTGCTGGGTGTGGAAGAACACCCTGAGGGCATCCTGTTTTATGTGAAGGATTCTGGGATAGGGATCAGGGAAGAGAAGCAGAAGGTGATCTTCGATCGTTTCATGCAGGGACACGAGATCAAGACTAAGCTCTACGGGGGAACTGGTCTTGGACTGGCCATTTCCAAGAACCTGACAGAGATCCTTGGGGGCGAAATCGGGGTGCGGTCAAAATCAGGGGAGGGGGCTACTTTCTGGTTCATTCTGCCCCGGAATGAGGTTCCCCTGAAATATGAAGCGGCCCTGAGGGCACCCTCGCAGGGGATGAAGTCCTGGGAAGGAAAACTGATCCTGATTGCTGAAGATGACCACTCCAATTACTATTTCCTCTATGAAGCCTTAAAAGATACCGGCGTGGAGATCCTATGGGCGAAGGATGGGGAGGAGACCCTTGAAATATTCAGGGAGAATGCAGGAATTAACCTTGTACTGATGGATATCAACATGCCCCTGCGTAACGGGTATGAGTGCACTAAGATCATCAAAAAAGAGCGCCCCGATCTGCCGGTAATTGCACAAACAGCCTATGCCATGTCGGGTGAGCGGGAAATAAGCAGGGAAGCCGGTTGCGACAATTACCTTGCAAAACCCATCAAGGTAAGCGAACTGCTGGATGTCCTTGCGCACCACATGAAGTGACCGGGGGATCAATCAGGATTCACCCAGGATCTTCTGGATCTGTTCCTCTGTCTTAAACAACCGGTCCCGGCAAATTTTCAACAGCTCTGTGACACGGGCCACCTTTTCAGCCAGCTCGTCCACACCCATTTCACCTCCTTCAATCTTCTGGAGGATGGTTTCAATCTCCTCCACTGCCTGGTCGTAACTAATTTTTTCTTTAACCATCTTGGTCATTGGTTTTTACTGCTTTGCTCCTGACTGTTCCCTGGTAAAGTCTTGTATCCAGAATATCACCCGGTTTCACATCCCTGCTCCGCACAACCACTTTCCCATCCAGCATGGTCATGGAATAGCCCCTTTTCAGAATATTCACTGGATTGACAAGTGCCGTCCTGGTCTCGAGGAGCGTCAGGTGGTCCCTTTTCCTGGTCACCAGTCCGGCGACACCCCTGCCAAGGAGCAGACCTTCCTGGCGTACCTTTTCTTTGCGCCTCTCTAAAAATTCCCTTGAATAATGCACAAGGTCATTCCGGAACCGGTCCAATGCCGCCGAATGAACCTGCACGATCCCCTTGACGGAAAGCGCCAGCTGATCATACAGGGCAGACAACCTGAATTCAAATGCCAGCATCTGGTCCACCAGGAATTCGGCCACTGCCGTGGGGGTCTTGAGGGCCCGGGCAGCCACCATATCCGCCACCGATTCATCCCGTTCATGCCCGATCCCGGTGATGACCGGGATTGGGAACTGGGTGATGAAATAGGCCAGGTCATAATGGTTAAAACTCTCCAGGTCAGCTTTTGAGCCACCACCCCTGATGATGGCCACACAATCGAACTCCAGTTCCGCTTCGTAAATGCGGTCCAGTGCACCGGTGATTGAACGGGGGGCTTCATCGCCCTGCATGACAGCCGGGAATAAGCGGGTAAAAAATTGAAAGCCGTGACTGTTATTCCTGATGGATTCCATAAAATCACCATAGCCGGCGGCGGTTTCGGAAGAGATCACGGCAATCCGCTGCGGAACTGCAGGGAAGGGGAGCTCCCTGTTCATCTCCATGACCCCGTCCTCCCTCAATTTCCTGATCACTTCCTGCTTTTTCCGGGCCAGGTCGCCCAGGGTATAGGAGGGATCTATGTCGGTAATGTTGAGGCTGAAACCGTACTGGGAATGAAACTCCAGCGATGCTTTGCACAGCAGCTTTATACCGCTCCTGAGCCGGGTACCTGTGGTAGTTTCGAAAAAGGGACGCAACATGCTGTAACGGGAAGCCCATATGGTTCCCCTGGCACGTGCGAGCATGGTGTCATTTTCACTGCTTTTTTCAATCAGCTCAAGGTAACAGTGCCCGTTGCGGTTTTCATGAAGTTCGAGGATCTCTGCCACGATCCAGTAAGAGTCGGGGAACTCACGTCCCAGGGTTTCTCTTACCTGTTCCAGGATCTCGGATAATGACAGTGGCCCCTGCGACATCATTCTTTGATTAACCGGGTCCGGTAGATGCCCCGGTCCGAATTGATCTCAAGGATATAGATGCCGCTCTGGAGGTGATCCGGCAGATCCATCTCACCCGGCAGTGCAACCTGACCGGAGTAGACCATCCTGCCACTCAGGTCATAGAAACGAAGAGAGTATAAC
This sequence comes from Bacteroidota bacterium, assembly GCA_024640885.1. Classification (GTDB taxonomy): domain Bacteria; phylum Bacteroidota; class Bacteroidia; order Bacteroidales. The sequence goes on from JAHEEC010000101.1 coordinate 10,353, forward strand.
CCTGCACGGTCCTCCGGCAACTTGATCATAAGGTGATCAGCAGCAGGATTTGGATAGATTTCCATGTGACCGGGCCTGAACCGGGCCGGAACATTGGTGATGCTCCAGTATGCCCTGGCGAAGTCAGGGAGCCCGAATCCATAAGTGGAATCGGGATTTTTATTCTTGTGCCCGCTCTGCCTCACCCAGTGGATCAACTCCTTTGCAGGGATCTCCGGATATGCCTGCCACAGGCATGCCACGGAACCGGCCATGATCGGGGAGGCGAAGGAGGTCCCGCTTCCCCTGGAAAGGCCCCCCTGTGAACCCTGAAGTCCGGATGCAACCCCCATGGCCACCACGTCAGGTTTGATCCTTGCGTCGAAGGAAGGGCCCCTGGAACTGAAGTTTCCGATCACATTGGTGCTGTCCACCGCCCCAACGGAAAGGATATCGGTGGCATCTGATGGGGCTGTCAGGTAGTACCAGGGATCGTTACCCTCATTTCCTGCACTGTTGGAGGCTAGCATACCCCTGGATGCGGCCAGGGAAGCGGCCCTGGAGATAAAGGTAGTCCTGCCGTCCATGTCCCGGTAGGTGTAGTCATAGGCATCGCCATCGAAATCGGAGTAACCCAGGGAAGTATTGATCACATCAAATCCCAGGCTGTCCACAAATTCGGCCGCCTCTATCCAGGCAATCTCCTCTAGCCTGGTTTCCTGGTCGGGGTTTTCGGTCAGGCATAATATGTAGCTTGCGTGGGGGGCGGTACCCACCATATACCCGTCCCATTCTCCGCCCATGGTGGATAGCACATACATCCCATGGTTCTCGGGGGTGCGAAACAAGGGGATGTCATTGACAAAGTTGCGGGTTCCCAGGAGCCTTCCGCCCCTGATCATGGGTTCGAAGGAAGGAAGGCTGTCCACATCCCTGAAGCCCGCATCCAGGACCGCGATCCATACTCCGCTTCCCGTATATCCAAGCTCATGCAGGACATCCAGTTTCATCATCTCCACCTGTTCTTCGGCCACTCCATAGGCATACCCCGGGGGAGTTGCCAGGGGCGGTTCAAACCTTGAACTGCTGGTCCTGGCCGGAAAATAGAGGTCATCGGTGACCGGTTCCCATGCCACTGTATCGGTAAAGGGTTTTGCTATAACCTGACTGAAGAGCTGGGAATCGGCATTCACCATGGCGATCCCGTTCAGCCACCTGGATACATGTTTTATATCCACACCCATGCCCCGAAGCTCTGCAAGGTAGGCCTGCGTCACAGGCAGGTCCCGCCGGTCCACGGCAAGTCCCTGCCATGCCCTCCGGTTCAATGACCTCTCCGACAAAAAATCAGCCGGTTCGTCAATCCTGTATCCATTGTCGTTCTTGTCGGTGAAATAGACCCAGAATACGCTGTCGGCAATCTGTTGCCCAGAGGTGAGGGTTACCCAGCACAGCAGCCCGGTGATCAGACTTAGCTTCATTTTCCTGGTATCTTTTCTTTTTAACAATGGTTTACTAAAATTGTTGCTGAGACTCAGGTTCCGGGAGCATTTCAAACCTTTTAAGGCTATCCTGCATGATCTGCATGTATTTCTCCTCGTCAACTGCCACTCCATTCATGAATTCGATGGAATATGCCACATTTCCGCTTTCGTCATAGTAACTCCAGGTGCCATTTGACAAATTGTCCAGGTAGGTGCCCCTGACCTTGATGGTGCTGTCCGGGCTGTAGACTGCGTAACCGCCATTGAGCTTGTTCTCTGCATAGGAAGACTCGAGCCTCAGGGAACCGTCCTGGTAATAACGCCTCCAGGGCCCGCTCTTCTGATGCTGATCCCAGTGCACCTCCTCCGACACGG